>JAOZMV010000111.1 GCA_029934095.1 Desulfuromusa sp.
TAAAAAACAGAGGTTTAAATCTCTATATGTTCAAAAAAACATACGATGGCTAAGCCATCAAGCGTTCCAATTCAAAATAACCTTACTTGCTTCGCCGCTATTCATGGCAGCAAAGCCCTGCTCAAATTCAGTATAGTCAAGGCGATGGGTAATAACCGGCGAAATATCCAGCCCCGATTCAATCATAACCGACATCTTGTACCAGGTTTCATACATTTCACGACCGTAAATACCTTTTATGGTCAGCATATTAAAAATGACCGTATTCCAGTCAATAGCAACATCATTGCCCGGAATTCCCAGCATTGCGACCTTGCCACCGTGACACATATTAGCCAGAAGATCTTTAAAGGCGGAGGGGTTTCCTGACATCTCCAAACCCACATCAAAACCTTCTGCCATTCCTAATTTTTTCTGCACCTCAGCAATAGTTTCCTGGGTAACATCAACAGTATAAGTCGCCCCCAGAGTTTTGGCTAATTCCAGGCGTTGCCGGTTAATATCGGTGATGACGATGTGTCTGGCTCCGGCATGACGACACACCGCTGCTGCCATAGCTCCAATCGGTCCAGCCCCGGTAATCAGCACATCTTCCCCGAGAAGATCATATTGCAGAGCGGTGTGTACCGCATTGCCCAAAGGATCGAACAGTGCAGCGACATCCAGATCAATACCCGGACGGTGCTCCCAGACGTTGGACATGGGTAGAGCCAGATATTCGGCAAATGCTCCAGGTCGATTCACACCAATACCGCTGGTATGAGCACAGAGGTGACGCCGCCCGGCCATACAGTTCCGACAGCGTCCGCACACCACATGCCCTTCACCGGAGACAATCTGACCGGTCTTGAAATCAATCACATTGGAGCCGATCGCGACGATCTCCCCGACAAACTCATGCCCCACAACCATCGGCACGGGAATAGTTTTTTGCGCCCATGCATCCCAGTTATAGATATGCAAATCCGTTCCACAGATAGCGGTTCGTTTTATCTTGATAAGAACATCGTTAATGCCAATTTCTGGTTCGGGCACATCTTCCAGCCAGAGCCCGGGACCAGACTCTCTTTTAACCAGTGCTTTCATAGTCAAATTCTCCATAAAATAGTTTGTGGCGGGACAAAATTTACAATCAGGACTCACTTTTCCCATAACTCAGCAGAGTATGTAACATTTCAACCCGCGGCATGTTAACCCCGACAGCCTTGGCCTGTTGTAACGGAATGGCATAGATAGCTTCCAGCTCCAAAAGGCGCCCTTCGATTCGATCAATCAGCATACTCGGTTGATAATGATCCATATTCTCAGTAAAGGAGATTAACCGTTGACTGAATCCCGGCCCATCAATCAGCTCTTCCAGCCCTTGCGCGTTGGCTCCGGTAATCACTTCTAACATCAAATTCCTGACCAGTTCTTTACTTTGGGAATGATTGAGCAGATTGGTAACATCCTCTTCAAGGAGTGCGCATAAACCGTTAAACGGGATATTCCAGACGAGTTTCTCCCAACGGGCACGACGTAGGTCACTGACAGCAGTACAAGGGACACCTGCGGCCTTGAACATGGCTGCCAAATCGCAACTACGCTGACTTAATCCGCTATTAAATTCCCCGAGGATAATTTTACCTTCTCCCAGGTGGTAAACGGTTCCCGGTTCTCCCCGGTTACTGCAAAGGAATGCCACTCCACCAAGAACCCGTTCTGCCCCAAATGCTTCCGCCAATAGGTCTTCATTCCCAAGGCCATTCTGCAAAGTCAAAATAGCCGTTTCAGGACCAAGGAGAGGCCTGACCAGATCAATCAAGTGGTGATTGGAGATAGTTTTCAGCCCGACGATCACCAAATCAACGGTACCAATTTCTTGCGCACTCAAAGAGCCTGAAATTTGTGGAAGATGAAAGTCACCATTACAAGAGTAGACTTGTAGTCCTGTTTTCTGGAGTGCGTGATAGTCCCGCCGAAGTAAAAAATTGATATCCTGGCCACTCCGCTGGAGCATGGCGCCATAGTAGAGGCCAAGCGCTCCGGAGCCGATGATTCCGATTCTCATAATCCAAATCCTCAAATCTAAAATAGAATGGCACTTGTCACTGTAAATGCCCCTCATACAACCCGAAAATCTTAACACAGCCAGGTAAAAAGGCTCCAGAAAAATTCCGACAAAATGGCAGCACAAAAATGTATTTCCTGTTTTGAATCAACAAGTTAACTCTCAATTATAACTTTGACTAAATAAGTCATTTGTGCTATTGTCATTGATCTAGCCAAAGGAGTGAAATTGTGTTTAAAATCGGTGATATGGCAGTTTATCCAACTCAAGGAGTTGGAGTTATTGAGAATATTGAAGTTCGTGAGTATTCGGGGCACAGTCAAAATTTTTACATTTTGAGAATTGTTGACAGTGATATGAAAATTATGATCCCGGTGACCAATGTCACTAATGTCGGGATGCGGCGGTTGATTGATCAGCAGCGGATTACCGGTATTTTTGATGCCTTGGCCGAGCCTTCCCCTGGTGGAAAGGTGGCCTCGTGGAGTCGGCGGCAGCGGGAATATAATGACAAATTAAAGACCGGAGACTTGCTGGAAGTAGCCCAGGTTTTACGCGACTTGTACCAGATCGGGACCGGAAAAGAGCTTTCCTATGGAGAGAAAAAAGTTCTGGAGCAAGCACGCAAGTTACTGGTAACGGAAGTTGCTTTGGCCGAAGGGGCCAAAGAGGCGCAGGTTGTCCAGCGGTTGGAAAATATTTTTCACTGAATTTTTCTGACATCGCAGAAATAAAGACCGGGTATCAATTTATGTGCCTGGTCTTTCTGTTTGTGATACCTTCTTGGTGCTTTACATTTGAAACGAAGAGAGTGCTTAAGAGAACCAAGGCAAATCAATGCAAGCAACAGTTCTTATCCCTGCAGCGGGAACCGGTCGCCGGATGGGGGGCTCAATCAGCAAACAGTATCTGGAACTTGCTGGCAAACCAATCCTGGCTCACACCTTGTCCCTGTTTGAAAATCACCCCCTGATTGAAAATATTTATCTGCTTGTCCCCCCTGATGATATTCCCTACTGTCAGCAGCAAATTATTGACCGTTATGGTTTTAGTAAAGTACGAAGGATCGTTGCCGGGGGGACAGAACGGCAAGATTCTGTCCGCAATGGCCTCGATGCATTAGCTGAGGATGGGCTTACTCAGCCCCAGCAACCAATTTTAATCCATGATGGCGCCCGCCCTCTATTTGACTGTCAACGGCTATCAACACTGATTGAGATTGTCTGTCAAACTGGCGCTTGTATCATCGGCGTTCCAGTCAAAGATACGATCAAGGATGTTGAAAATAACAAAATCACCGGTTCTCCGGATCGGAGTCGGCTCTGGCAGGCACAGACTCCGCAGGGATTTCATTATCAGCTGATCAGAGAGGCTTTTGATCGGGCTGCTGACGACAACTTTACCGCCACTGACGATGCTTCATTGGTGGAACGTCTGGGCCACCCGGTACAGATACTGGAAGGGGACTATCGTAATATCAAGGTGACAACTCCCGAAGATATTCTGATTGCTGCTGCACTGTTAGGAGGTTCAACGTGATGCGTATCGGTCATGGTTATGATGTTCATCGCCTGGTTCAAGATCGTCGCTTGATTCTTGGTGGCGTGGAGATCGACTACGAACTGGGCTTGCTCGGGCACTCAGATGCCGATGTTTTGCTCCATGCTATCTGCGACGCTATCCTGGGAGCCCTTGGTCTTGGAGATATTGGTCAACATTTTCCTGACACCGATGCGACCCTCGCTGGAATTGACAGTCGCGAGTTGCTGCGTGAGGTCATTTTAAAAATGGCGGCAGAGTATTATCTGTTGGGAAATCTGGATGCAACCATCATCTGCCAGAAACCCAAACTGGCAACCTTCATTCCAACAATGATTGACAATATTGCCGCAGATTGCCGAGTTGCGGTGGGACAGATCAATATTAAAGCAACAACGACAGAGAACCTGGGCTTGACCGGGCGCGGCGAAGGAATCGCTGCCCATGCCGTGGTTTTGCTGCAACCAGATAAGATGCGTCTGGCTGCTAACCGGGCAGCAATTATTTCATAAAGGATATCGGCATGAGCACACCTGAACCATCGGTCACTTCAAATTTTATCCGCACTATTATCAGTGAAAATCTTCAAAGCGGCAAACGTAGCCAGGTTATTACCCGTTTTCCACCAGAGCCAAACGGCTATCTCCATATCGGCCACGCAAAAAGCTTCAGTCTCAATTTTAGCTTGGCAGAAGACTTTGGTGGCCGCTGCCATCTCCGCTTTGACGACACCAATCCCGTCAAAGAAGAGGATGAATATGTTGAAGCCATTAAAGCTGATGTGCGCTGGCTCGGATTTGACTGGGGCGAGCATCTCCATTTTGCTTCCGATTACTTTGACCAGTTTTATCTCTGGGCGGTGCAATTGATCAAAGCAGGAAAAGCCTATGTTGACAGTCAAACTGCCGAGCAGATGAGAGAAAATCGCGGCACGTTAACCGAGCCGGGAGTTAACAGCCCCTATCGGGAACGCGATATCGAGGAGAACCTTGAGCTGTTTGACAAAATGAAAAATGGGGATTTTCCTGATGGCACACACATTTTGAGAGCCAAGATAGAGATGAGCTCGCCCAATATGAACCTGCGTGACCCGGCCATGTACCGGATTCTCCACGCCCATCATCATCGTACTGGAGATAAATGGTGCATCTATCCAATGTACGATTTTGCCCACGGTCAAGGGGATTCACTTGAGGGTGTAACCTACTCAATTTGTACTCTGGAATTTGAAGATCATCGCCCGTTATATGACTGGTTTATTAAAGAACTCGGAATTTTTGCTCCACAGCAGATTGAGTTTGCCCGGTTGAACCTCAGTTACACCATAATGAGTAAACGGAAGTTACTGCAGTTGGTGAACGATAAACATGTTTCCGGGTGGGATGATCCGCGCATGCCGACTCTGGTTGGAATGCGTCGTCGGGGCTATCCCCCTGAAGCGATCAGAACTTTCTGTGAGCGAATCGGTGTTGGCAAAGGGGCGAGCTGGATCGACCTGTCGGTTCTGGAAGAGTGTGTACGGGAGCAGCTTAATAAGAGTACTTTCAGGCGTCAGGCGGTACTGAATCCACTTAAAGTGACCATTTCCAACTATCCAACCGATAAAATCGAAGAGCTGGAGGCCCCAAACCATCCACAACAGCCCGAGCTTGGAACCCGTAAGCTGCCGTTCAGCCATAAGCTATATATTGACCGTGATGATTTCATGGAGGATCCTCCAAAAAAATTCTTCCGCCTCGGCCCTGGCCGGGAAGTTCGTCTGCGCAATGCCTATATCATCAAATGTGAAGAGGTGATCCGGGACGAGAACGGCGAAGTGGTTGAACTGAAATGTTCTGCCGATCTTGATACTTTAGGGAAAAATCCGGTTGGTCGAAAAGTAAAGGGGATTATCCACTGGGTGTCAGCAGATCAGGCTGAAGAGGTAGAAGTCCGCCTCTATGATCGGCTGTTCAACCAAGAAAACCCCGACAAAGCCAAAAACTATCTGGATGCCCTTAATCC
>JAOZMV010000112.1 GCA_029934095.1 Desulfuromusa sp.
ATCCTCCAAACGATAACCAGTTGAATTTATTCAACTGTTAACCGGACACTAGTGGGTGTAGGAGAATGGCACTAGTTTAAGTAATTCTGTCGTAAATTCGGGACTGTCCCCAGGTGGTAGACTTAGGTTCATCAGGGGCTGTCCCGATTTTGCTTTGATGGTGTTTTTGAACTACCCCTCCCGTGTAACGCAGCCGGAATGGAACAGTTGATTTGAGAAAAAGAACGGCAAATGTTTGAAGGCGAAGCCTGAGTTTTTGCCGTTCCTCAAAACAGCTGTGGAATGGAGGGAACCCGCCAACGGCGGGCAAGGAGGTCGGGCACCTTTTTCTGCATACTCTTTTGTGGTGTACAAAAGAGTATGGCGACGAGCGGGGGCGCAACCCCGCGACCTTGTTGCTGGTTTACCTGTTGGGCCAGGAGCGTTTTAGCTAGGGACACGTAACAGCGACCATGTCCCCAGATAACTATCTTAAACTAGCGCATTCATGATGTAGGGTTAATTGCTGCGGGACAGGAATTCTGATTGGTGGGTAATTTTCAAACAACAAGGGCCCAGCCAGAATCGGCTAAGCCCTTGTTGTTAACAAAAGTACGGTAATAAGAAATTATTTTTCTACATCAATCTCTCGCTTTGCCGCGTAGAGCATCCGTACAAGCTCATACTCGAAAGGTGATCCAGTGCCATAATAACGGAACGGCTGTCGTTTTCGTTTATCAACCGCTGACACCGCACTGAAAATCAAGCGAACGTCGTTATCCCTCATCCAATCATTCTCAACCTCATCAACAGCGAGATTGAAAGCCACGTAATCAGCCACCAGACCAGTGGTATCACGCAAACTGGAAGGACCGAGGATCGGCAATACCAGATACGGTCCACTGCCGACACCCCAGTGTCCCAGCGTTTGACCAAAATCCTCCGTTTGGCGATGCAGATTCATACTGGTCGCCGGATCCCACAGACCCGCAATACCCACCGTTGAGTTGATAGCAAAGCGCGCCAGAGTGATACCTGTCTGCTTGAACTTAAACTGCAGAAGATTATTAGTAAAGTTATTGAATTCAAAGATATTATCGACAAAGTTGGAAACCCGCTTCTCAAAATAGTCGGGCATGATGAATGAGTAAACACCGACGATTGGCAGAAAAACAAACTTGTCGAAGTAGTAGTTAAAACGGTACGTCCCGCGATTAAAGCCCTCCAGTGGATCATAGATCTCACTAGCTAGTTTGTCATCAGTATGGACAACCTGTTCAATCGTCCGCTCCGGCGGTTGAGTTTCGGCAGTTGTTTTTGGTAACGTTGAACAACCACTCAACAGTAGAATTCCAAACAAGGTGACCAGTATCAGTATTTTCATTCGAATAGACTTAGTCATGATCAACCCTCCTGTCCGTCAAAGAAGTTAACAATAAAACGGACTACGTCGGGATGGTTCATGTTGCCGCAATGCCCCCCCGTTGGATAGACCTGGGCTCGATCACCGAAAACCCCATGCAGGTAATCAACCTCACCGGGTTGCATAATGATGTCGTCCTGATTGTGCAGCAAGCCAATCTTGCTGCTACTGCGGAGATAGCCTTCGATATGCTTCAGGCTGAGCTGATCGATCAGTTCCTGTTGAGTCAGACCTGGATCCTTGGCATGGAAGTAGGGATAGAAATAATCACGAAAATAGTCGGTAAAACCGGTCCGGACACCAACCTTCAGATAGGGTTCCAGAGAGGTTGAATTACTCATCACAACATTTTTCGGGGTAATGTAGCCACCACCACGCATGACATCGGCAGTGAACATCATGCTAGCAGAGCTCGTCGCAAAGGAGAGTCCGACCAGCGCCGCCAGGAAGTCTTCCCGGGGTGGACGACGCTTATAAGCCTTATAGATGAAGTCTCCACTTAAGTCAAAATAGCCCATCTGCTCATAGAGGCTGGAGAGACTTTTGATCAGATCCTGGTACCAGACGTCAAAGTTGTCCATTCCGCCAGGAATATTATTGGCCACCAACTTATCGAGTCGCTCCACCGAATTGTATAGATTGGCTGGAGGATTGATCAACAACACTTTCTTGAAGTTGAAGACCTGTCTCTCCTCGTCAAGCAGTGACACGTAGGCAGACTGAATCCCACCAAGACTGTAACCGGTCAGATAGTAGTCGGTCACCTTAATCTTGCTTTTCACTTTATCCAGGGCAACTTCCATAACCCGGTAGATATCTTTGGCATCATCAATAAGATAACCTGGAACCATGGTCTCTGATGCATTGATGATGAAGCTCGGATAAGTGGGTGAAGAGACCGACAGCACATGGAAACCGGCCTGATAGAGCGCCTTTTGCATATTGATCATCTTCGGTGAATTGTAACGAGCCCCGGTGCCCGCAATGATAAAAACCAGCGGGGCCTCTTTCTTCTGATAAACCAGAGAGCATTCCAAGCCCTGATCATACCAGAAAACCTTGGGAGTTTTGCGGTCGGGGAATGGGTGGATCCGGAAAACCTTAGTTGGCACCTGCTTGGGTAAATCCGCATCATAAACCGCTGGAACTTCCATAACGGTAGCTTCATAGGGATTAACGTACGGAAAAAAGTACGGTTTTTCCGCAACCGCCGGACCGACCAGCATACACATAATGAAAATGGCTAGGGCCAGCAAAAACATTTTTCGCATTATTTCCTCCTGTTTTTTATGACATTAAACCCGTTAGAGGCTCGAATATATCGTCTGTGTAAATTGTTACTGGATAATACCAGCTTCCCGGAAGTAACGTGCTGCACCCGAATGCAAGGGGACAATAACATCCTGGGGCATCTCCATCCGGATCAATTGGGCAAATGCCGGATGTTGCATCCGGAACAACTCGAAGTTATCCATCACCTGCTTGACCACCCGGTAAACAGTCTCTTCGTCCATTTCTGCACGAGTGAAGAGAATTGACTTGATGCCAACGGTTGGAATTGCCCCCTTATTCTCCAACTTGTCGTAATACTGCGTGTCAATCGTATCTGCTGAGAGGTATGGACGGCTTGCCGCCAGGCCATCAATAAAGGTCTGATCAAATGGGACAATATGGACCTTTCGATCGCCCTCTGTCGCTTCCATAACCGAAAGGTTGGGATGACCAACCGTATAAAAATAGGCATCAATAGCATCGGCCTGAAGTTTCTCTGATGCTTCGTAGGTAGGATAATTAAACAGTTCAAGATCCGTCTCCGGATCTATTCCCAGTCTTTCCAGGACAACTGCTGATGTTTCCTCATCACTGGATCCGACAACACCGATATTGACCCGTTTTCCTTTCAGATCCTTGGCGATATTGATCTCCGCATCCATAGCAGCAATAATGGTGAGATCCTCAACATATAGTCCCAGGACGGCACGCAAGTTCGTTTTCTGCTGACCGTCAAAGTTCTCGATGCCATTCGAGGCAAAGTACAGGAAATTAGCTTGGGAAATCCCGAAATCAACGCCACCCGCGAGGACAGTATCAATATTTTCAAGCGACCCATGCGACGCCTGATTGGCCATCCAACCGCCAAACTCCTGACGTTTCTTGTTGAACATCTTAGCGACTGCGCCGCCTGCGCTGTAATAAACACCGTTGATGCCACCAGTTGTAATGGTTGTCATCGGCTCGGTGGCCATAGAGGTGGCAGGCAGAGTGTAAATCAGCAACAAAGCAAGGAAAGTACTGCAGACTACCCGAGTCAAAACAGATTTCATGGTTGATCTCCTTTGAAAATTTAATAAACAGTAAAACGGTATCTACAAGGATAAGGATATCTCTTTTTTAACCAATGTCGATATCCTCTCCAGATTTTTTCTCAATTTCTGGTGGTTGGGTTATAAATTGAAAGTGATGGTGCTCAAAAGAGTTGAGACACCTAATCTTGATGAAACATCTATTTAAAATAATTTAAATTTCGATCATGAAAGAGATGACGAGGCTGATTTGTAAGCCCAGATCGCACCCAATTTTGTAAGATACCTTAACTGTAAGTACCGTGTCTAGCTGGTCGTTGAAAAACCAACCAAAGACCGGCCCTTCTCACCTGAGACAATCCACATATGAGAGACCAAGAGGGGTAAATAAACAGGCAATAGCCGTACTTTAATCATCACGGAGGATTAAATAAGCGCTCACATTAAAACCATAGTGCCGATACTAGAACTATAGTTTCAACAAAACATCTTTTAGTTTACTAAGTTATTTTACAGGTTCATATCATGAATGTCCCCAGAATTAAGATTCAATTTAGAACAACTCAATAGAAGTCAATTACAACTTAGATAATACAAGGTCGATATCTTCTAAAAAGATGTCGTAGTATTCTGCCCCCGAGAACAGAATGTCTTCCTGTAAAGTTTGGCCCCACTTCTAGATGGTTAGCACATCCTTCGCTTCTGGGATCGAGAGACCATGTCGCTGCATGATGGCATATCCTTTCAGGATTTTTTCTTGCCAAGTTTTCCCTTTCTCGCCTACTCGCTTCCACGCAAGTTGAAGATCAGCAGGTCTTTCCTCAAACAGGAAGCGGATCAATAGTGAAGCCTGCTTGTAGTCCTTGTTGGCCTTTACCTGCTCACTTGCCGGTCGCTCCTGTGCCACAATCAACTTATGCAGGGCATATCGCGCCGGATCTGGGACATTGATCAATACTCCGCTGCTGGTACCAACAAAGGCTGCCTGAATCGGATCTTCTATCAGGTAGTTCAAATAGCGTAGCGCTTGAGCTGCGGCGTTAAAGTTTGAGACCTGCACCGACTTATAGTCTTCTTTGCGGCTCTTAGACGGGGTAAGAATGTCGACCCGCAAAGAACTCTTTCTGACTTTATAGGAGGTAGAAATGGCTTTACGGTCGAATTCGGGGACAGGGAAAAACCCCATTTTCAGCCGATCGAGAGTGTCGGGGATATCAGTTTTCGGCAGATCGGGCAATACCAGGCTAAGATCACGATCAAAGGCCACATCGATATCTTGAGTCTGCATACCAGCTCGATTCCACTGTACACCGAGAATGTTTCCATATGTGGCAAAGGCTTGAGTTCCTACCAGAACGGCTCCCATGCGGAAAATAGCAGTATCGGCAAAGGATTTTAAAACTCGATAGTGGGCATGAGAAGCGAAAATACCCCCGCCTGCTCGAACCTGGGCGCAGAGCATATCAATCCGTTGCAGGTCTGTTTGGTAGTCCAACTTTTCTTGCTGGAATGCCTCCCTCAGTTGTTGAAGAACGGGAGAATCTCTACCAAGATAAATCTGCTCACGAGCTCCACCGGGGGCATATCTCTGGAAATAAAGGTATGTCTCGCCCTTTACTTTTTTAGTGGAAAAACTTCCAGGCAGACTGCCGATAGATCTCTGGGCTTCAAGGGAAATGAGCTGGCTCAATAGCTCAGCATAGAGGGTTTGGGTTTCGAGTGGAATACTTCTATACATAAGATCTCCCGGTTATACTCCGAGTAGGCTTATGCAGAGTATAACCGAGACGATCAAGCTTGTCTAGCTCAGATCTCACCCAATAACTGATGAGCTGATTGGTTGACCTTTAG
>JAOZMV010000113.1 GCA_029934095.1 Desulfuromusa sp.
AAACCCAAAAAACAGTTTTGATTTTCCTTGGTGCCCTTGGCGTCTTGGTGGCAAAGTTTATTGTTTTGGTTTTTCTCTCTGTCTCTCCAACTCTCCGTCTCTCCGTTAAAAAGAGACCTATTTCACCACCCGCAGCCCACCCTTACCCGAAGAACTATCAGCAGGTGATTTTGGATCATCATCAGGTTCAGAAGTTGATATTTCATCTTCACCACCACCTAACTGCGGCAAGGTTCCACTCAACAGCATCTTTTCCACAGAATTTGCAATTCCCAGACACTGTTGCATACAAACCTTACGTGCCGGGCACATTGTACAGTCTGCCTCACCAGCTGCAGCTTTCAGACAGTGAACCAGCAGCTCAACACTTTCCAGTTGTGACAGGGGAACAAAATACATAGCTTCCTCAATTTTTGCTTAACCAGCCATTTCGCGATCGGCAACTTTTACAAATTGGCGCAATTTATCCATCATCACCTGAAAATCATCGGGTCGTAGCGATTGTGGACCATCACTGGCAGCTTTTTCAGGGCAGGGATGAACCTCGACAATCAGCCCATCGGCACCCGCAGCAGCGGCAGCATAGCACATCGGTGCAATCAGAGAAGCGTGCCCGGTTGCATGGGATGGATCAATAATAACCGGCAGATGAGTCTGCTGCTTCAAGACCGGCACAGCCGAAATATCCAGGGTATTCCGGGTCGCCGTTTCAAAGGTCCGAATCCCCCGCTCACAGAGGATCACCTTGCGGTTTCCTTCGGAAAGGACATATTCGGCACTCATCAAAAATTCCTGAATTGTTGTCGACATGCCACGTTTGAGGAGAATCGGCTTATCGAGTTGACCAAGCATTTTCAGCAATGAGAAGTTTTGGGTATTGCGTGCCCCGACCTGCATGACATCAGCATAGCGGGCCACCAGTTCAACATCACGCGGATTGACAACCTCGGTAACAATTGGCAAACCAGTTAACTCACGCGCTTCAGCCAGTAACTTCAAACCATCCTCTTCCATCCCCTGAAAAGAATAGGGGCTGGTTCGTGGCTTGTAAGCCCCTCCACGCAGCAACCGCGCCCCCGCTTTTTTCACTGCGACAGCCGTTTCACAGATCTGCTCCCGGCTTTCCACTGCACAAGGCCCGGCAATCATCACAAATTCTTTACCGCCAAAAGTCAGTCCAGGGACAATTTCAACTTCACTGGCCTGTGGTTGAACCTCGCGGCTTGCCAACTTATAGGGCTTAAGGATCGGCACAACATTTTCAACCCCGGGCATTGACTGCAAAGCCTGCAATTTCTCTTTTCCCCGTTCCTCACCAACCGCGCCAATAACATTACGGGTTTCACCATAAATGATGTGGGGTTGGTAGCCTGATTCAACAATTTTCTTTTCGACAGCGGCCAGATCCGACTTTTCTGCCCCCTTTTTCATAACAATAATCATGTTGCTCTCCTTCTTCGCCAATGCGATAGAAAAGGCAAAAAAGCCGCCCGATCTCCCGGCGGCCTCAATTTTCAAATAAGCAGAAAAAGAAAAACCATGGGAGAACTTTTAGCCGTTCCACCATGGTTTGTGTCATCTGAAGTATTAAAACCCCTTACGCACTCTTCCCCAAGGTAGACGGCCGGAAAAAGCCGAAAAACCAAAAAAAACAGCTAAAGTAAGAAGTATTAAAAGTCATGTTTATTTCCTCTTTCTGGTTGCGCAGACTACACAAGGGAGAAAAAACACGCAAGCAAAAAAGCACCACAGCTCGCAGGGTTATTTTCCCTTGACACTACCCTACCCTTTAGTTATAAACGGGATTCAGTTTCGCCCAGATAGCTCAGTCGGTAGAGCAGAGGACTGAAAATCCTCGTGTCGGCAGTTCGATTCTGTCTCTGGGCACCAGAAAAATTAAAGGGTCACGGCTTTCGCTGTGACCCTTTTTTTGTTTTCATCTGCTAATGGGTACCAAAATTATATTTTACAAGTAGTAAATGGCTCTGCCGTAGTCATCTTCAAACCGAAAGATAGCATTTTTTATCATTTTATCGACACGTCAAGGACGTATGAGTCGATACAGTTAACACCTGAAGTCTGCAACCTGATTTATGTTCCAGGTTCCTTATTCCACCAATAATTTCAAAAATTTATCATTGATATAATAAACCTCTCTACCATATTTGAAAGGTTCGAGGATTCCGATACTGGTGAGTTCTTTCAGATAGTGAGAAGCCGTCTGTCGCCGTGCGATCCCCGCTTCTTCCAAAAAACGAATTTTACAGTAGGGTTGTCGATAGAGCAGTTCCAACAAATCTTTGGAATAAATTTTTGGCAGTTTGGTTCGCACCTTTTCAATATCGGCCTGCATTAAATTACGAATAGCAAGAATCCGCTCTCGGGTGGTTCGTGCTGTGTGTTCAACTGCTTTTAGCATATACAAGAGCCACCCTTCCCAGTTTCCTTTTTCGGTTACTTTACGTAACCCACTGTAATAGTTATTTTTATTTTCAATGATATAGCGACTGAGATACAAAACCGGAATATCCAGCAAACCAACTTCAATCAAATACAGAATATTTAAAATTCTTCCGGTACGACCATTCCCGTCAGTAAATGGGTGGATTGCTTCAAACTGGTAATGGATAACCGCTAATTTTATCAGAGGATCAATATCATCTTCTGCATAAATAAAGCGTTCCAGGTTTGCAAGTTTGTCACGCAACACAGCTTCCCCCTCTGGCGGGGTATAAATAATCGTCCCTTTACTGTTGGCCAGTTTTGTCCCGGGAGTTTTACGTACTCCGGCCCGACTTTGTTTAATCAGCTGAAACAGCTCTTCAAAAAGATTGGTTGTCAGTGGTCGATTCTGGTTTGTGATGGAATCAAAACCATGCCATAGGGCATCATTATAGCGAAGAACTTCTTTTGTGTGTGGCTCTGCCTTACCGCCTGGGTTTGCAAAGGCTCGATAAAGCTCATCATTGGTAGTGACGATATTCTCTATTTCAGAAGAGATTTTAGCTTCCTGCAAACCGATAGATTGGATCAAAACGGCTTGGTTCGGGAGCAGTTCCCCCGCCCCTTTTAGCTCAGCAAGGGCTCTATTGGCAGCAATTGCCCGTTTCAGAACAGCCTTGCTTTCCAGATCGATCTTTGGTGGCAAAAGTGGTAGATCATTATAGGGTTGCTGTGGGTTAAAAACCATTTTATCCTCCTGATGGACACTGAAGAATATGTCGATAAAATCTCATTTCTTCGACATGTCGTGAGTATATGTCGATTGCGTCACCATTTCCAGCGTAAATATGAATTGCAAATAAAATAGTAGGATGGGGGGGGCAGGGAGGGGATCAAGTCTGTCGTTGACCTTTTGTAATTTTAAACTAATCATCTTAAACTCTTTCCAATTTCCACCTCAGCCTCCGCGATTTCTTTGTCCTGACGCAGTCAAGCCCACCCTTCCACGCATCCCCCCCCAAAACCGACAAAAACCCCTTCTCTTAAAAATTCTCTGTAAATTGTATCGACACTTGAAAATATCATGTTTTTTCAAGTAGTTTGAATTTTACGCATGAGGGATTCAATGATGATCAAGAGGAAATTACAGTTGCCACCGGCAGGTGAAGAAACTTTTTTTCTGTGGGGATCAATAGAGATGTAGATCGTTTCAGGCGATATTTTTATAACTGTTGATGCCTTCAACAACTATTCGAGAAGGTGGCTTTCATCCAGTTTACGTACCAGGAAGGGAACAAATTTATTGATTGCAGCCTGCCTTGAGCTGCTGGTGACTTTGATTCGGGACAGATCAGACCAGATTGGTTTTTTGCTCTCTACGTCAAAGAGCTGTGTCGACAGGGTGAAATAATCGATATCGTATTCCCGCATCGGAAAGACAATGGCTCCAACGTACACGGCATACCAACCATCACCAAACGTACCAGTGGTCGCAGTGGCCGCATAATAAGCCCCTCCCGGTTGATAATTTATTATCGACTCCTGCATGATTGAACGGATCACCAGAACCGAATCAACTCCCAGTTGATGGACTTTTTCTACAACCTCATCCCGGGTGATCTCCGCTGCAGAATGTGGCAGAACTTTATAGCTGGGAATCGCCGCAATACCTAGAGAATTGAATTGACTGGTGAGAAAATTTTCGAATTGATCGCGCATGTATTCCTGCTCAAACCTGGCTACAATCAAGGTATTATGCAGGGTTTTGGTATACTCTGGATCTTTCCATTCATGCAGATTTTTAATTGGTGTACAGGATGTCACCAGGATCAGGAGCAGCAAACTGATAAAAAACATGGGGCGTTGAAATCTTTTCACCTGACCTGTCCTTTTACAAGAGAAACCCACTGTGCGTTAGATTCTAATCAGAGACTCCGTGGCCTCTCACAACAAGAAAAGATGAACTAGTCCCCCTGTTGCCATTGTTCATCAAGGTTCCAGTTGAAATTGTGACTGGAACCTTGATAGTATCACTATTTTTTAAAATACGATCTTATTTTTTTCCCGACAAACACCGAACCCGCAAAGCCCCGCCAGTTTATCGCTACTGTCGCGACTCACACACAAGAGGATCACTTGTCAGGATTAATTTTGGTGATCTTTGATCCCTGCAACCCAAGGCCAGCCATCAGCCCTTTCTGATCAAAGAAAAAGGCATAAACATTGTCACGACCAGTGGTTGTAGTGAGAGCCGTAGCGGCCCCAGCATCGACAACAACAATATTCGGACCGACACCAATCTCCCAGCCGGAACTCGACGTGAGATAGTTAAGATCTTTATCGGTCATGAAAAATAACGCGTAACCGAAAGTTTGGGCTCCGGCTTGCAATCCGTAGGAAGCCGCCACCGTGTTGTAATAACCGATGGTTTCACCATTTTGTAGTAGTGCACCATCACCGTATTGAGCCCCAATAATGAGCCCGGCTTTGATAACATCTGTAAAAACAAGAATCCCTTTGGCATCGGCCGCCAGTTTTTTAGCCTCCGGGGAATTCGCATAGAGAGCCTCAAGACTCATCTTGGCCTCACGATCAATCTGTGCGGCATCAGCCGCCAGAACCGACTGTGGAGTGATCAAAACAAAGAGACTGAAAACAACCGTGAACAGTGCGAAATTTCTAATTAATTGTGACATGAACTTATACCTTTTTAGATGATGTATTTAAATGATTTTCTCAAAATTTCCACAGAAAAAAACCGGGAGAGCTGTTCAATAAAATATGGGTAGGATTTTTTGAAACTGACAGAATGATTGCGCCACCTAACTCAACTGACCTTGAAAAGGGCACCGCCGTCCAGCATTCACCTGATTGAATTTATCACTACTCTTTTTTATCACCTTGTTCCATCGGTGTTGCCTGTTCATCCGACAGTGAGTCCTGATCCTGATTGACCTTGTCACTGTTTTTAACCTGAGGTTGTTGCATCTGGCCTCCCCCGGCCAGATTATCACCCCGATTAACCTCATCGATACTTTTAACCGAACCTCGTTGCACCTGAGTACTCTCGGTCAGATTACTGCTTTGATTGACATCGTCGATACTTTTAACCG
>JAOZMV010000114.1 GCA_029934095.1 Desulfuromusa sp.
GCCATATTGACATAGTATTCGAGGGGATATTTGTCCCGTTTCGGATCAAGAATATCGCCGGTATAACAGATAGAAGCTTCGCAGATCGCACCACTTTTTTGCACCGCTTCCATCGCCACCTGCATCCCCTTAGTCCAGTTCAGAGAATCAAATACGCGGAAAACATCAATCCCACTTTCAGCCGATTTTTTGACAAATTCCTGCACGACATTGTCGGGATAGTTGGTGTAGCCAACGGCATTGGAACCACGCAGCAACATCTGGAAGAGGATATTGGGAATCTTGGCACGTAAGCGATCAAGACGTTCCCAGGGATCCTCGCGTAAAAAGCGCATCGAAACATCGTAGGTTGCCCCGCCCCACATTTCTAACGAGAACAGTCCACCACCCAAGTGGGCGGTTGCCTCGGCAATTCGATCCAGATCAAAAGTACGGATCCGGGTTGCCATCAGCGATTGGTGGGCGTCACGCATGGTGGTATCGGTAATCAGCAGTTGCTTGTTTTTACGCGCCCACTCTGCCAATCCCGCAGGCCCTTTTTCCCGCAAGATATCACGGGTTCCACGGGGATGCTGCTGTCCATAGGGGATCTCAGGTAGTTCCGCCTCACGTAAACTCGCAAATTTGAGAGCTTTTTCCGGAACGATCCCCGGATAGCCATTAACAGCGGTATGACCAATAAAATTAAGGATTTTATTGGCCCGGTCTTTTTTAACCCGCAGATCAAACACCTCAGGGTGCATATCAAGAAAAGAGGTATTACAGTCCCCTTTCAGAAAAACCGGGTGAGTCATCATCTTTTCCAGAAAACCAATATTGGTTTTAACCCCACGAATCCGGAATTCCTGCAACGCCCGGTGCATAATTCGGGCAGCATCATCAAAGGTCAAACCCCAGGTAGAAATTTTGACCAGCAGAGAATCGTAATGGGGTGAGATATGGGCGCCGGCATAACCGGCTGCGGCATCAAGGCGAACACCGAACCCGGCGGCAGTTCGATATGCCTTAATAGTTCCGAAATCGGGGGCAAAATTATTATTCGGGTCTTCGGTCGTAATCCGCGACTGGATTGCATAACCGCGCAGCTCGATATCTTTTTGACTTTTGATCCCAATTTCAGGATCGGAGAGTTTGTAACCCTCAGCAATCCGAATTTGCGCTTGCACCAGATTGCGCATCGTTACCAGCTCGGTCACCGTATGCTCTACCTGAATCCGTGGATTCACCTCAATGAAATAGAAGTTCTGTTCTTTGTCCAACAGAAATTCAACCGTCCCGGCATTGATATAATCAACCGCTCTCGCAATTTTCAATGCATTATCACACAGCTCTTCACGTTTCTTTTTTGACAAATGTAACGAAGGTGCAATCTCTATAACCTTTTGGTGGCGACGTTGAATGGAGCAATCGCGCTCATAGAAGTGGACCAGATTGCCATGTTTATCACCAAGAATCTGAACTTCAATGTGCTTGGGATTCTCGATATATTTTTCCAGAAAGACCGTCGCATCCCCAAAGGCTGCCTGCGCTTCAGAGGCGGCACTCTTTAATCCCTCAAGCAACTCCTTCTGATTCTGAACCACCCGCATCCCTCGACCACCGCCACCGGAACTTGCCTTGACAATAATCGGATAACCGGCAGATTTGGCAAAAAGCAGCGCCTCTTCTTCTGTCTGCACCGGGTTCTCAGTCCCCGGAACAATCGGTACCCCCGCTTCAATAGCCACTTTCCGGCCAGAAATCTTGTCACCCAGTTGCCGTTGAATTTCTGGTGTCGGGCCGATAAAAGCGATCCCGGCACGTTCACAGGCTTCAGCAAAATCGGCATTTTCCGATAAAAAGCCATAGCCGGGATGGATGGCATCAACATCTTTCTTGCGTGCCAGGTCGATAATTTCATCAATCCCCAAATAGGCATCAATGGGTCCCTTACCCTGCCCGATCAGATAAGCTTCATCAGCCTTGTAGCGGTGTAGTGACAAACGATCTTCATCCGAATAGATCGCCACTGTGGCAATACCCAATTCGGTACAGGCACGAAAGATCCGGATAGCAATCTCGCCACGATTTGCCGCCATGATTTTTTTAAATTTTGTTATAGCCATGTCCTGATCCTTTTTATGGGGAAGGTTATTAACAAATGTGTATTTTTTTGAGATGACTAAAGAAATTTACTTTGAGTGAAATTTATCTTAAAAATCAAATGCTTATAGATTGTTTATGATAAATATAAACAATTATTTGGCTCTTTTGTCAAGTTAGAGTGGCGTTCTATTTTTATCACAAAGGGTATGATTTTTATTATATGGAGATTTTCCCATTGAGATGGTTAAGAAATTCAGTAACCTGCAAGTGAATTAATAATTATCAAATATGTATCACGGTGGTCAAAAAATATTTGTAGAGTCGTAATTTTCAGCAAAACAGTCTGAATAGACATGGATGACCCAGCGTGCTACCCTTCCGTCAATCTTATGACGTTTTTTTGAAAGGAAGTTGTCATGCCACAAAAATCACAAATTCTCCTGGTCGATGACGAACTGGAAAGCTGTAAAGCTCTCTCTCTTCTGCTGGGACAAGCTGGCTATAGTGTAGAAATCAGCCACTCAGGGGAACAGGCTCTCGCGGCACTAAAAAAACAACCATATGGTTTAATTATTAGTGATCTGGTTCTCCCCGGTATCAGCGGTATCGACATCCTCAAGCAGGTTAAGGAAGATTATCCCGACACCTGCGTCATCCTGATCACTGGAAAAGCCTCGACTGAAACGGCGGTTGAAGCTATGCGGGAAGGGGCTCTCGATTACATCACCAAGCCCTTCAATATAGAACGTTTAAAAATTCAAGTGACCAAGGCTCTGGAAAAGAACCGACTGGTTCTGGAGAATAAATACCTGCGCCAACAACTTCATGGTCGTTACCGTTTCGATAATATTATCGGCACCAGTCAGGCAATGCAGCGAGTATTTAAGCGGATGGAAAAAGTCACAGGAACCGACTCAACTATTCTGATTCTAGGTGCCTCCGGCACGGGTAAAGAGCTTGTTGCCAGAGCGATACACTACAATAGCCCGCGTAAGGACAAACCTTTTATCGCCATTAACTGTGGGGCCATCCCGGCAGACTTACTTGAGTCTGAACTGTTTGGACATGTAAAGGGGGCCTTTACCAGTGCTTTTTCTGACAAAGTGGGGAAATTTGAAGCGGCCCACGGGGGGACAATTTTTCTCGATGAAATTGGCAACACGCCGCAACAACTGCAGGTGAAACTTTTGCGCGTACTCCAGGAACATGAATTTGAGCGGGTTGGGTCGAGTCAAAAAATTCAGATTAATATCCGCCTGATTTCAGCAACCAATGTCAATCTGCAGGAGCAAGTCAAAACCGGACAGTTTCGTGAAGATCTCTACTACCGCTTAAACGTGATCCCGATTCATCTACCACCTTTGAAAGAGAGACGTGGAGACATCCCGCAATTAGCCCGTTTTTTTGGAGAAAAGATCTGTAGAGAGATGAAGCGCCCGCAAATCAGTATTGGTGCTGATGCCATCAATGCAATGGAAGCTTATGATTGGCCGGGAAATGTTCGGGAAATGGAAAACATCATTGAACGAACCATCGCCCTGACTGACAGTCCGATGATAAATTGTGATGATCTCCCTTCTGATATCAGCAAAAGACTACCTGAAACATCCTTAACCAGCACAAAAATCACCCGTGAGGGGATTGATATGAATCAGGTCATCAGTGATATTGAGCGGGAGATGATTCGACAGGCAATGGTATTGGGGAACGGAGTGAAAGCCCGTGCGGCTGACCTGTTAAAGATCAACCGCACGACTCTGGTTGAAAAAATTAAACGCCTTAAAATAGAGAACAATTAGTTTTCGTGACATCAAACTATTTATTCTTCTTCTCCATTTTTTTACGGTCGTTGGCATCCAGATAACGTTTGCGCAAGCGGATCGACTTGGGGGTAATTTCTACCAGTTCATCGGTAGCGATATACTCCAATGACTGCTCCAGTGACAGAGTTCTGGGTGTTATTATCCGTACCGCTTCATCGGTTCCAGAAGAACGAACATTGGTGAGCTTCTTGCCGCGACAGGAGTTGACGACCAGATCATCCTCCTTGGCGTGTTGCCCGATAATCATCCCCTCGTAGACCTTAACATTAGGACCAACGAATAGAATGCCGCGATCCTGCAAATTAAACAGGGAATAAGCCACAGTTTCCCCCAGTTCCAAAGCAATCAGAACCCCGTTCTTGCGCCCTTCAATGGGGCCTTTATAGGGAGAATAAGCATGAAAACTGTGATTCATCACTCCGGTACCACGGGTATCAGTCATAAATTCAGTCCTGAACCCAATCAAACCACGTGCCGGAATTAAGAACTCGATTCGGTTGGTTCCCTCCATCACCTGCATGGAGGTCATTTCGGCCTTACGCTTCCCTAGTTTTTCAATCACTGTTCCCTGATGCTCCTCAGGAACATCAATAGAAAGATATTCTATCGGCTCACAGCGTTGACCATCAATCTCACGGAAAATAACTTCCGGCTTAGAGACCGAAAGCTCAAACCCTTCCCGGCGCATATTCTCAATTAGAATCGAAAGATGCAGTTCTCCACGTCCGGAAACCTTGAACGTATCGGTACTATCCGTGTCCTCCACTCGAAGTGAAACATTGGTGCGCAACTCTTTCATTAACCTTTCACGGATATTTCTGGAAGTGACCCACTTCCCTTCCAGTCCGGCAAAAGGCGAGTTATTGACGATAAAATTCATCGATAAAGTTGGCTCGTCAATGGCGACATAGGGTAAAGCAATCGGATTTTCAGCATCTGCCAAAGTTTCACTGATCCCCAGATTTTCAAATCCGGCAATGGTGACAATATCTCCGGCAAAAGCTTCCTGCAACTCCACTTGCTGCAATCCCTGATAACCAAGTAATTTAGAGATTCGTCCAGTTTTCACTTTTCCCAAATGGTCAATTCTGGCAACGATTTCACCAGCTCTGACTGCTCCGTTGAAAATTTTTCCAGTTGCAGTCCGACCAATAAATTTATTGTAATCAATATTGCTCACCAACATCTGGAAAGGAGCCGAGGGATCTCCGGTAGGGGGGTCAACCCGCTCACCGATCATCTCAAACAACGGCTCAAGATTATCGGATTCATCTTCCAGGTGTTTTTTGGCGATACCAAATTTGGCGCTGGCATAAACAATCGGAAAGTCGAGCTGATCTTCGTTGGCATTGAGTTCACAGAATAGATCGAAAACCATATCGACAACAGTTTCAGGTCGTGCACCGGGTCGATCAATTTTGTTGATAACCACAATCGGCTTGATTCCCAGATCGAGAGATTTTTTCAACACAAAACGGGTCTGTGGCATCGGTCCATCAAATGCATCAACCAGCAGCAGAACCGAATCGACCATTTTTAAAATCCGCTCAACCTCACCACCAAAATCGGCATGACCCGGAGTATCAACAATATTGATCTTCAAGCCGCCATGCTGTACCGACAGGTTTT
>JAOZMV010000007.1 GCA_029934095.1 Desulfuromusa sp.
GGATCGATTTCACTTCCGTTCCGGTCAAAGCAATCCCGGCCTCAAAGGTCTCATCAATAAAATAATCGTGATAAGCCTTTTTATTGGTCGCTATAATTTTGATTCCCATATTTCTTACCAACTCAATATAATTCTAAGGTACTCTAAGCTAAGACGTTAAAAAAACACATTTTTTGCCGCTGATAAAATCTGATAAGGTCTGATGTGAAGACCAAAAATAATAGCTCAGAGATTAAAGACCTTGATCTATCAGGTTTGATCAGATTTCATCTGCGGCTAAGATGGTTTTGACTCAAGGGGCTTGTGATTCCCCACGATGATACACCTGAACAATATCATCAGTACAGTAAGACGAAACAAAATAATCAAAAATTTCAGTTATGGCAACTGTTGTTTTTGGTCGTAAAACCTGAAAACTGGCGGACTTACCAATCTCCAGAGAACCGATACTATTCTCCAGACCCAAGGCTTCGGCACCGCCCAGTGTCGCCATAGAAAAGAGAGTCGGGGCATCAAGTTCACCATTGAACCAGTGGTGAGCAAAGGCCATCTCATCCCAAATGGAAAGGCTGTCACAACTGGCCAAACTGTCGGTCCCGAGGGCTAACTTCACCCCGGCCCGATGGAGTTTTTCAGCTGGCGCTTTACCAACATTGAGGGTGGCATTAGAACGGGGACACAGGACCAGCCACATCTTTTTATCAGCTAAACGTTCGATTTCAGCAGGGTTCAATTGAACCCCATGCGCTAAAAGGTTTTCCGGGAACAAACCGCCCAGCTGTTCAATATACTCAACCGGCCGCAATCCAGAAGCTTGCGGGATATAATTTTCCCAACCAATCTGTGGATATAACTGGCTGCCAAGACGACCGCCACCCTGCTCTACAAATTCCACTTCGTCAACCGATTCGGCCAAATGGGTGGTACAGCGTATTTTCTGCTGCCGACAATAACGATAAATCCACTGCAGATAATCTTTACTGATGGAATATGGGGAGTGAGGAGAGATTCCCAACTCAACCGAACCGACAGCTTCATCTTTAAGTGCCAGAGTTAGACCATCTCGCAGCCGACAGATGACAGCCGGGTCCTGCCCCAGAGTTTCGAGAAACAGAGAACCGACCAATAGACAATCTTGATAGAGTTGGCGCGACCCATGGTGAGCAAGTATGTCACCCACGGCTCCGGTTCCGGCAGCAAGAGATTTGGCGATCCCATGGCGAAGTGAAAGCTGATACTGTTCTGCACCCAGATTTCGTTTGACCTTGATCAGATGCAATATCCAGCTGACAAAATTTTCAAGCTGTGCGGCGGCATCGACAGTTTCAGCCCATTGGGGGAAATCGGTCAATTCAAGATGGGTATGGGCGTTAACCAGCAACGGCACCAGAAGTGCATCATGAAAATCAACAATTTCAGCTTCGGGGTTATTGCGCGTCACCTCTTTGAGAGTTCCAACTGCAGCAATTCGCCCGGCAACAACCAACAACGCCCCACCCTCTACAGGTGGAGCGTTACCTGAAACCAGATATTTTGCGGTATAGATACAATTCAAAACAGTGACAATCTCATTTTATGCAACAATCTGCTTAATCTCTTTAATAAAATCCTGCACCTCTGTCTCTTTGACAATAGCACATTGCTCTTCAAGAACTGCAGCTAAAATCTCTTCGGTCGTCAGTGGATTTGCCAGCACGGCCCGAAAAACTGAAATCTGTTCGCCATGATAGTGGGCTGAACGCAACCGCGTCCGCGAGACAAAGGTTTTACCCGCCTCACGTTGCCGTTTTTGAACTTCCTGAGTGATTAAATCCAGCAACTGATTCACCTGCGGCAATTGTTGCTGATCCAGTTGTCCCATTTTTTCCTGTAACCAAGCGGGATTATAGCGATAGGTGAGAATATTCAGCTCGGGTGCCGTAATCAATTCAAAATTGGAATGGGCATTGATCAAGCTGGCAAATTGCCGACCCTTTTCAATCCCAAGATCGATCAGCAGTTCATACCCTTTACGCCCGATAATTGACAAACCGGCATGAACCAGCATCGCCATGCCGGGACGTGAACCTTCCAGAGTGTGGCTGCCCAGATCTTTAGAACCATGACGTAGAATATAATTGGCGTGATGTTCAATTGCCGAGAGAGCACACGAATCTTTAAATAGCACCATCCCTGCACCCATCGGCACATAGAGCTGCTTATGGGCATCGATGGTCACTGAATCGGCCCGTTCAATCCCCTTAAGTAGATGAGAATGAGTTTTTGAGAACAGTGTCGGGCCACCCCAGGCGGCATCAACGTGAAAATGGCAACCAATTTCTGCGGCAAAGTCGGCAAGATCTTCAAGAGGATCGATATGCCCGGTTTCGGTCGTTCCAGCAATTCCGACCAGCGCCAATGGACGAATATTCTGCTGCTGTAACTTTAAATAGGCTGACTTGAGCGCGCGCATATCGATACGACTATCAGCATCGGTATCGACCAGAACCAGATTATCCCTGCCGATCCCCAGCAGATCGACCGCCTTCCCGAGTGAATAATGGGCCCTGCGCGAAACCAGAACCGCCAGACCGTTGCAATCAAGATGCTGCAGCGCCTTGAATAAACCTTCTCTGGCAATCCCGTCAAAAGTATCGTCCGGTCCACAAAGCTGGTTTCTGGCAACCCAGAGAGCGGTTGTATTGGCGATCGTCCCACCGGAACAGAATGCCCCTAAAGCATGTTGACTGTCATGAATCCACTGGGCGTAAAAACTGTCGTCCTGATTGTAAATCAGATGGTGCAACATCGCCAGCACCTGACGCTCCATCGGGGTGAACGCTTTCGATGTTTCAACTTTGACCAGATTCTGATTCAGCGCCGTCATGATTCTGGATAACGGCAACATAAAATAAGGGAGGGCCGAAGTCATATGGCCAATAAATCCCGGAGCCGCAGTATGGACCGATTGAGCAACCAGTTTTTGTTTTACAAAATCGGCATAGGCCGAGACAAATGAGGGTTCTTCAGGGATTTTTGAGGCAGAAAAATCATTTTCGATATCTTCGAGACTACGCTCCAGGGCAAAAATATGTTTCTGTAAAAAATCAGCAACATTTTCACTGATGGCCTGATCAACGGCACCCAGGGTTGAATCGGGCGCCTCTGGAACGGTAAAAATTCGGTACAGATTCTGTAGATTGGCAAGAGCTGTTTCAGTCATTATTGGTGATCTCGCAAAAAGTCACAAGATGGCTATTATCAATCAATCGGGTCTTGCCGATAAAAACTGCCAATAATAGAACTGAATCAGCATCAACACGGATCTGATCTTCCAGAGTCAACTGATGGCAGATCTGGACATAATCGATACGAGCATCGGGCTGTTGAGCGATATTTTTTTTCAATTGAGCAATAATAGCGGCACAATCGAGCTCCCCTGCGCCCACCAACTCTTTTGCCGTTGCCAGAGACTGGGACAAAACCAATGCCTGCTTGCGTTGATCCTGAGTCAGATAGACATTACGTGAACTCATTGCCAGGCCATCTGCCTCACGGAAAATCGGCAAGCCAAGAATTTCAACCGGCAGATTCATGTCGAGCGTCATCCGTTTGATAACCGCCAGTTGCTGAAAATCCTTATTGCCAAAGATGGCAACCTGCGGCTGAATAATATTGAATAATTTACTGACAACCGTACAAATACCCCGAAAATGACCGGGGCGACTGCTCCCACAGAGAGGTTCGCTGATCCCCTCAACGTTGACATAGGTTGCATACCCCGGTGGATATATATCTTTTGCATCAGGTGCAAAAATGATATCGACATCGGCTTGCTGAGCTAGCTGGCTATCTTGTTCCAAATCACGGGGGTAAACATCCAAATCCTCCCCCGGGCCAAACTGAGTTGGATTGACAAAAATAGAGAGCACCAACAGATCACCTCGCCGGCGCCCCTCCTCGAGTAGCGACAGATGCCCCTGGTGGAGAAATCCCATGGTTGGAACAAAGCTGATTGTTTGTCCCGCAGTACGTGCAGAAACAGCTCTCTGCTGCATCTCAGTGACCGACTTAATAATATCCATAGTGAGCTACTTGAACGAATGTTCTGAAGTTGGAAAATCGCCGTTTTTGACTTCTTTGATGTATTGCTCGATTCCCTCGGAAATTGTCGTGGAGATATCGGCATAGCGTTTGACAAATTTGGGTGAGTACTTATCGCAGAGACCGAGAATATCGTGAATGACCAGCACCTGACCATCACAATCAGAACCGGCACCGATTCCGATGGTTGGGATAGAAACAGATTCTGTCACCAATTTTGCCAGATCGCGTGGGATTCCCTCCAGCACCATGGCAAAGGCACCCGCCTCTTCAACGGCTTTAGCGTCAGCAAGAATCTTTCTGGCCTGTTCTTCCTCACGCCCCTGCACCCGGAATCCCCCCATCCGGTGGATTGATTGGGGAGTGAGACCGATATGTCCGACAACCGGGATATCGATATCAACAATGGCACGAATCGTTGCAGCCATGTGTTCGCCACCCTCCAACTTAACCGCCTGCGCGCCACCCTCTTTAATCAAACGACCGGCATTCAGTCGCGCATCTCGTACATCGACCTGATAGGACATGAATGGCATATCGGTGACAATGAGTGCCTGTTGACTTCCCCGCACCACTGCTCTGGTATGGTAGAGCATCTCCTCCAGAGTCACCGGCAGAGTATTGTCATAGCCGGAAAAAACTGAACCAACCGAATCACCAACCAGAATAATATCAATGCCGACGTTATCCATGAGTTGAGCAAAAGGATAGTCGTAAGCAGTCAGAACAGTTATTTTTTCCTGTCCCTCTTTCATCAAACCGATATCAAGAATTGTCTTCCGCTGTTTCACAGTTTTGCCTCGCTAGCAGTCTGTTGAGTGACCATAGAATGTTCGCCTGAAACAGAAAATGCCCATCGTCGCAACGAAAGGCACTAACAGAGCAAAGTCGCTCTGCTTAAAAAAACAACCTTCCGTCCCGGTCTACAGATCCAGGCGGTATGTGTTCAATTCAGAATGACAACCTCACGACTCCAGTACCTGTCCCGGGTCAGCTATCATATTTTGAAATCGCACCGGATATAACACAGTTACTATTTTGTGTCCATCCCGAAACATTCACAAATTATGGTTCTCTTTTCAAGCTTAATTGACAACAAAAAATGGGGCGGAAGTTATCCGCCCCAAATCGTTTAAAATACTGATATTTATGCAGTCAACAGACTTTCCAGAGAGCGCAACAGTACCGTGAACGGATGAAAATTTCGCGGCACTTCACTGAACAAAGCTTGCCGTAAGTTTTCAAAGGTTCTCATCTTTTGTCTTCTCTGAGAGAAATATCTCTTTGGCTTGTCTGCTGTTTCTAACGCCACCTGCTGCACAATTTTTATATTGACAGCATGGAGCGAATTAATCAGAGATTCCCGCGCACGGCGATCCCAGCTATCCAGCACTGCTACCTTCTCCAGCAACTCATAGATAGCTGCACTCTCTATTTTTTCTTCGACCAGAACTTTGATCTGCGCAAGTTGCTTCAGATTCTGCCCTGATGATTCAACCATACAGATCAAAGGCAAGAAGTCGTCCATATAATCGAGGACAGCATACCGGGAGGCAATCTCCGGGCTCAAGCCCTCATCCTGTAGCTGCAACTGTAATTGTTCACACTCTCGCCAGGAATTGGCCGGAAGAACTTGCGGTAAAAATCCTGCATACTGTTTTAGTTGATGGCTGATCCGCTCCAATTCCTGCTCAGAAGACGGAATAGCCATATTATTGACTAAAGCAGAAGAGCAGAAGAAACTCAGTAAATTTTCAAGCTTGAGTAACAGTTTATATTGCTGATCTGCAGAAATTTTATTATCCAGGGCAAAGACTGCCTGGCGAAGTTCATGCCCATCAAGAATATTATCAAAAATCAGATAAGTATTTGCAACATCAGCCTGAGGAGAACCGGTCATCCGACTGACGGTCTGCAGGAAAGCGCTCCCCGCCTGATCAATCACTCGATTGGTCAATATAGTTGCAGAAATTTCTTTGGCCAGGGGATGCCGTGTTAAGGAATCACGGTAGCGATCAATTGCCTGCTGCGGGAAATAATCGAACAGCAACTGCGAGACAACATTATTCGCCGGCAATTCAGAATCAAGCAGAGATTTAAACAGGAACATTTTGCTATAAGCCAGCAGAACAGAGAGTTCCGGACGCAGCAAACGGTTCGGCTGTCGCGTAGAAACCTCTTTGCGACTGGGTAAAAATTCTCCACGTCGATCAAGCAACCCAGATCGACCTAACCGATCCATTAATTCAAGATGGGGCTCTACATCTTCGCCACAACGGATTTCATCCAGAGAAAGGGAGAGGGTCTGGGTATAGTTGTTAGCAAGGACATCGAGACAGACAGTCTCCTCCATCTCGTCCAGAAAAGCATAACCCTCTTTAAGGTCTTTAACATGCCCTTCCTGACGCAACAGACGCAATAAAATTTTCAGGTTAACTTCGTGATCAGAACAGTCAACACCAGCGGAGTTATCAATGGCATCGCTATTAATATGACCACCATGCAGAGCAAATTCAGCCCGCCCAAGCTGGGTCAATCCAAGGTTTCCACCCTCACCAACAACTTTGGCACGCAGTTCCTTGCCGTCAATGCGAACCGCATCGTTAGCACGATCACCGACATCATCATTACTCTGCGTTGAAGATTTGACATAAGTACCGATACCACCATTCCAAAGCAGATCAACCTGAGCAGTCAACAGCAATTTGATCAAACCGGGAACATCAATACTCCCCTGACGAATCCCAAGCCATGCAGCGACCTGAGGAGATATGGGGATTTCTTTCAACTGACGGGAGAACACCCCACCACCCTCAGAAATCAACTCGGTATTGTAATCTTCCCAACTGGAACGGGGCAGCTCAAACATCCGCGCTCTCTCCTGATGGGAACTTTCCGGATCGGGATCTGGATCAAGGAAGATATGGCGGTGATCAAATGCCGCCAAAAGCCTGGTTTTCTTTGACAGCAACATACCATTTCCAAACACATCACCACTCATGTCACCAATACCAACAACAGTGAAAGGTTCTGTTTGAATATCGTGCCCCAGTTCCCGGAATGACCGTTTAACACTTTCCCAGGCTCCACGGGCGGTAATCCCGAGCTCCTTATGATCATAACCATGCGAACCGCCACTGGCAAAAGCATCACCTAACCAGAAGTCATAAGATTCACTGACAGCATTGGCAGTATCAGGCAAATGGGCCGTCCCTTTATCGGCAGCGACAACCAGATAGGGGTCAAGGTCATCATAGGTAATAATTCCTTCAGGCTGGACAATTTCATCACCAACCCGGTTATCGGTCAGATCAAGCAAACCACGCATCAAAGTCTGATAAGCCTCGATAACAATTGCACCCATCCTGTCCCGATCAGGACTGCTCTGCTTGGTAATAAAACCACCTTTTGAGCCCTCAGGAACAATCACCGCATTCTTAGTCATCTGTGCCTTGACCAACCCGAGTATTTCGGTTCTGAAATCATCCGGTCGATCCGACCAGCGAATACCGCCACGGGCAACTTTGCCGCCACGCAGATGCAGACCTTCCATTTTTGCTGAATGAACGTAGACCTCATAAAGGGGTCGCGGAGCCGGCATATCGATAACACCAAGCGCGTTGATTTTAAAAGAGAAGAAATAATCGTCCTGCTGATATCGGAGAAAGAAATTGGTCCTGATGGTTGAGTCAATCAGGTTAAATAAAGAGCGTAAGATTTTATCTTCGTTGGGATCACTGACGACCTCAAGAGCCGTGACCAGTTCCTGTCGAATTGGTGATAAAACTTCAAGCTCACGTGTCATTGGATCGGCTAATTCAGTCGATGGTTTAAAGCGACCCTCAAAATAACGATAAAGGAGATGGGCAACCTTGGCGTTATTGATCAACGCATCAGCAACACTTTTCTTGGTAAAGGGGCAGCCTAATTGGAAATAATAACTGCGGTAGCCGCGAAACACGTCGATTTCACGCCAGGAGAGACCCGTCAGTGGCTGCAAACGATGCAAGTAATCATTTTCCACATCACCATTCTTCATCGCCAGAAGAGTATCCAGCAACAGCTGCTTGATCTGCTTGAATGGCAGACTGTTAGCACCACCGGGCTTAATAGCAAAACTTTTGATAAAAATCTGCTCTGAACCAACTTTAAGATCTGAATCAATTTCGTGCAGCACACAAAGGTCCAGATTCTGCAAAAACGGCATCAGATCGTTCAGATAACTGCGACTATAGCTGTAGTATTGCAATCTGTAGTAATCATCATCTTCGTGAAATGGGCCCCAGAGATCAAAAGAATCCTTCTTGTCAGCCAACAGTTTTTCAATATTTAGTAAATCACGCACGGCAAAACGTGGATGTGTCCTGGATCGATAATCTTTATTAAATGCTTTACTGTAGCGCTCCCAGATTGCAAAAGAGTCGTCAACAACATTTTTCTCAAGTAATGCCCGAAATTTTAATTTCCAGGGCATGGTAATACGGGTTAAGCCCTGCTCCAGTTGAATCAGGTCGATCTTAATCTCTTTTTCTTGTAGTTGAATATTGACATGTAAACTCAGATAATCAGAAGCCATGTGGATCAGATGAGACTCAACAGAAACTGCTTTGAAATAACGCCTTAGATAAATCTCCATCCGCTCAATATGTTCCGGCAGGTAATACTCATTCGGCATAATCAGCATCAGAGTGAGCGCCGCTTCTGCAGCACTTGGAGCAACAACAACTTTAATACCTGCCTGCCGGTGCATCTGGGTAAAAGAACGCAACATCCGCCGCAATTCAATATCGCCCATCAGAAACAATTCAACTTTAGGAAAGCTATTAATAATCTGTCTTGTTTTAAGGTAGTTATGACAGTCACGGGGGATTTTCAGCTGTTTTTGTGCCAGTTCAATCCGTTGTCGCAAAGGGGGAATTGAAAAAGTGTTTTCGTCGATACTTTTTTGGGTATAAAAACCCCAGAAGCAATGTTCACGATAACGACCATCCGCCAACTCCTCTCGCAAACCAATATAAGTCAAACGCTCAAAACGGTGCAGCGGACAACGCAGTTCGGTTTTTTCAAGGTCAACACTTTTCCCATGCCCCAGAAGTGGAAAAACCTTTTCGGGAGTTAAAGAAACGGGCTGTGCATCCTTATAAAACGGACGATCGTAGAACTGCTTTAAACCCAGAGACTCAGATGTTTCCTCTAAGAATCCAGTTATATCTTCCCCTTTGGAGTATAAATAACTGCGGGTTGCAACCGGTATATAATTTTCCTGCTGTAACCAGTCATACAGATCCTGATATTGGCTAAAATCATTAATCTCGCCAAGCTCAGCTATCTTCTTTAACATCGCCGGGCGATCCTGATAGATCGTCACGGCAGAGGAAATAATTGTGGTAATTGCCTGCTCTAAATCACCGACACTACGGGCCGGGAAACGTTCCAGCTCCATCCAGACAAATGATTCCTGGGGCAGAGCGCTGACCCCCTCTTCAACCTGTTGCAACAGATCATTTTCACGCGAAATGGATAGAATCGGATGACAAATTACTCGAAAATGGAGTGAGCGGCGATGCAGATATTCCTGCAGTGAGAAAAAAATATGATTTGCGTCGGGAGCATTGGTAAAAAGATAATAGTGGCCGGGTTTTTCCTGTGCCTTCAATTCCACCTTGATTTCAGCAACACTGCGTCGGGAAAGGAACTCACTGACTTGAAGTAGATTTCCCGCAAGATCAGGAAGAGTAAGTTGGGACAAGAAGTTTTCCGGAATTTCCTGGCGCAAAATATTTGCCAGATTCAGACAAGCTGGCAAACCCGCTGTCTGACCCTGACGGATCAACTCCTGTTCGATTGTTTCACGTTGAAAAAGCTGATCTCGTTCTGCTGACGTTCGACCACCACGGGCCACTGTCACTTTCATGTTGATCTCCCTGATTCATCAAAAAAGGGGAATATTTTCATGCCCAACCAGAGATGGAATTATCTCTAGCAGCACCGCCAAAGAATAAACCACGAATTGAGAGTTTTCAAGCTTGTTCGGTCGATTTTTAATTTATTTTTTAAAAAAAGATTTGGTGAGATCAGAGAAATTTTGCAGCGAAAGAGTCTCGCCACGACAACCCGGTGAAATACCTGCCTGTTGCAGTGAAAAATCGATATTCTCAGCGGTAAAACCGCTGGCCAGAAGACTATTGCGTAAGGTTTTCCGCCGTTGGGTAAAAGCCCCTTTGACAACTTTTTTAAAGAGAACTTCATCGACCGGGTCAACCCGGGGTTGTTGCAGTTTTTGAAACTGGAGAACGATCGAATCAACCTTAGGTGGCGGTGAAAATGCACCCGGCTTGACCCGGGTGACTGTTTTAATTTCAAACCAGAGCTGACAGAGAACCGAAAGAATCCCATAATCCTTACCACCGGGAGCGGCAACCAGTCGCTCTCCCACTTCACGTTGAAACATCAACACCAGCTGCTGAAACAGGTCACGATGCTCAATCAGGCGAAAAACAACCTGGCTGGAGATATTATAAGGAAGATTTGCAACTAACGTATAGGGTGGCTGAAGAAGGAAATCACGCCAGGGGAGTTTAAGAACATCACCGGCATGTACGGTTAAACGTAAATCGTTCCGTGCCTCTAATCGCGCAATGAGATCGCGATCGATCTCCATCACCTGGACATGGGCAGATCGTGTTAACAGCTCATCCGTCAGCACTCCCAGACCTGGGCCAATCTCAACCACTTGTTGCTGCGGATCAAGTTGGGCAGCGGTTATGATTTTATCGATAACGGTTCGATCATGCAGAAAGTGCTGCCCAAAACGTTTTTTAGCTCGGTGGCTCATAATTTATTCATCTGGGAAATTACGTCTGCGCGGCCAACGCGGTATACGCCATTGCCGCAAACTGGGAGTTAGACGGACAGTCACCGAATAGCCTATAATTGCAAATGGGATTCCTAGAACCAGACTGCCAAGCAGCAGTGGCATGCCAACCTGTGCTCCTAGCGACCAATTCAAATCACAATGGAATTGGTCTACACCAAGTGGTGGCAAACCCAGCAGTAATCGACCTATTTTATACTCTAAACTGTAAATTAACGGTGCGGTCAGGGGGTTGGTGATCCAGACCCCAACAAATGTGGCAATTTTATTTTGACGGAACAAAAAAGCAAAAAAGATGGCCAGCAAGGTCTGCATCCCAAAAGTGGGGGTAAATCCTATAAATAAACCGAGCGCCATACCACGACCAACAGCATCGGGTTCTGATCGCAACCGCGCCAGCTGAATTAGATTCAATTTAAACTGTCTGAAAAAACCCCAGCGACGCCACATAAAATACTCTACTTATAATCACAGCGAACCTGTTCCAACGGCCAGTTGGAAACAGCGTTCAAATCGAGACCGGATGAAAGACCATGAGATAAATAATAATCACCGGCAACAGCTAACATGGCACCATTATCGGCACAAAGAATCGGTGTGGGGAAAAACACATCGATGCCAGTTGAAACCGTCAATTCAGCAAACTTTTTTCGCAATCCAGAATTACAGGCGACACCACCGGCAACAACAATGCGATCTAAATTTTCTGCTTCTGCGGCACGCAAAGTTTTTTGCGTAATAACATCAACAGCCGCAGTTTGGAAAGCACAAGCAATCTGGCTGATTCTGAGGTCATCGGCAGGCTCTTCGAGACGGTGCAGATAATTCAGAACCGCTGTTTTCATCCCTGAAAAGCTGAAGTCAAAGTTGTTTTTTTTCAGCATTGGTCGGGGAAAAATAATCCCGCCATCATCACCAGCAGCAGCCAGTTTATCGATAATCGGCCCACCCGGATAACCAAGGCCCAACATTTTAGCAACCTTGTCAAAAGCCTCTCCTGCCGCATCATCAACGGTCCGTCCAAGCAATTGATAACGACCAATCCCGTCGACTCGATAGAGGTGGGTATGACCTCCCGAAACAGCCACTCCCAGAAACGGGTATTCAACCCTTTCTTCAAGTTGAATCGCCTGAATATGTCCCTCTATGTGATGAACACCCAGCAATGGAATATTCAGTGCGTAGGCATACGCCTTGGCAAACGACACACCAACCAGTAAAGCGCCAACCAAACCCGGTCCACGCGTCACCACAATTCCTTCCAGATCTTCCTGTTTAACCCCGGCTGTACTGAGGGCCTCTTCAACCAGGGGATTAATCACTTCAAGATGACGTCGGGATGCCAGTTCTGGCACAACGCCACCATAGACAGCGTGTAAATCCACTTGTGAAGCAATAATATTTGACAACACCTGCCGGCCATCACGAACAACGGCAGCGGCAGTTTCATCACAGGAACTTTCAAGGGCAAGTAACAACATAAAAATTCAACACATAAAGTTAAAGAGTAGATACTTCATACTGAATCAAAAGTAACTGAATCAAAAGTAACTGATGGCTAAGCAAAAATTTCGTCCGCCAAGGCGGAGTAGTTTTTCAGGGGTGAAGACATACATAAGTATGTCAAAGTCATGAAAAACTGCTGCAACACCGGAGGGCGGACTTTTTGTGACGCCATCAAAGAAGATTGGCGGCCAGTTCGGCTAATAAAGAGCGTTCACCTTTTGTCAGCGTGGTATGGGCCGTTATCTCCTGACCTTTCAACCTCTCAACTGAAAAGGACAAACCATTACTGGCAGAATCAACATAGGGATTATCAATCTGATAGGGGTCGCCGGTAAGAACAATTTTGGTCCCCTCTCCGGCCCGCGTGATGATCGTTTTAATTTCATGCGGGGTCAGATTTTGGGCTTCGTCAACAATCAGATACTGTTTTGGTATTGAGCGGCCACGAATATAGGTGAGCGGCTCAATCTCCATCAATCCAAGATCGATCAGTTCCCGATAGCCACGTTTCCGGTTTCCACCTTCATCAAAAGAAGATAATAACAATTCGACATTATCAAAAATAGGTTGCATCCAGGGAGCTAATTTATCCTCAATATCTCCCGGCAGAAAACCAAGATCACGCCCCATTGGATAAACCGGGCGGGAAACAAGTAACCGATTATAAGCACTTTCATCGGCGGTTTTCACCAAACCAGCAGCGATAGCTAAAAGTGTTTTTCCGGTTCCAGCCTTACCGACCAATGAAACCAGTTGAACAGCATCATTCAACAGTAAATCAAGAGCAAACTGCTGTTCACGATTGCGTGGGTAGATCCCCCAGACCCCCTCTTTTGGAACTTTAATTAAACCGACAACCTCCTTCATAGTCGCATCATAACGTCCGAGTGCCGTATGGGAAGGATTGGTTTCATCAATCAAGGTCAACCCCTGATTGGCAAAAAAATCACCATCGATTGACAGTGAACCCTGAGCATAAAACTGATCAACCTGATCCTTGGACAAAAGCAATTCACCAGTGCCGGTATAGAGTTCTTCAATCGGCACCTTGTCACTCTCAAAATCTTCAGCACAGAGACCAATTGTATCGGCTTTAATCCGCAGGTTGATATCTTTGGTGACAAAAAAAACGGTCCCTTGCGGTAAATTCTCCTGCAGGTCCTGAGCGACTGCCAGAATTCGGTTGTCACCACGATCATTGCGCAGTTCCGGAGGTAATTTCTGTAGGAATTCCTGCTTATAAATTGCCACCTTGAGAATGCCACCATTTTCCAGTGGAACCCCTTCAATCAGCTTGGCCTGCGAACGAAACCCATCAATCATACGTGAAATCTGGCGGGCATTCCGCCCGGTCTCGCTCTGATCCTTTTTAAAGTTATCAATCTCTTCAATCACTGTTAGTGGCAATATCACCGTATTATCGGAAAATTTAAATATTGCCTGGGGATCATGCAACAACACATTTGTGTCAAGTATGTAATTTTTCATCAACTGCTGGCCTCTATCTCTATTGTTCATAAACAGGCTGGTCAATTCTTCCGTTTCTTATCACTGATTTTCTGAATAGCTTGTAGAAAATGGTCAATTTCTACTTCAGAGGTAAAATATCCAGGACTGACACGTACAGTTCCGGTTGGATAGGTTCCAATAGTCCGGTGCGCATCAGGGGCACAGTGTAAACCAACCCGCACCGCAATCTGCTCCTCCTGATCAAGAAGAAAAGCAACCTCGGCGGGATCATAGTTCTCCAGATTAAAAGAAATCGATCCAAGTCGCAGCATAACATTATCAGAACCATAAATCTTGACTCTTTCCAGCTTCTGTAATCCGGTCAGAATCTTCCCTATTAACTGAGTTTCCCTGTTATGGATCTGCTCAATACCAATCTGCAGCAAAAACTGAAGGGCTGCGTGCAACCCCGCCAATCCCGGCAGGTTAAGAGTTCCAGACTCGAACCGTTCCGGCATATTTGCGGGTTGCAGATCTGAACTTGAATTTGTTCCAGTACCTCCGTAAATGAGCGGTGTCAGTTCAATCCCATCCTTTATATAAAGAAACCCGGTTCCCTGCGGACCCAGTAATCCCTTATGTCCTGGCGCTGCAAAAAAATCTACAGCTAAAGCCTGCAAATCGATCGGCAGCAGACCCGCACTTTGCGCACCGTCAAGCATAAACAGAATATTATGTTCCCTGCACCAGTCACCCAAACCTGCAATCGGCTGAAGGGTGCCAATCACATTGGAGCAGTGATTCACCACCAACAACCGGGTCGGTTTACACAAGCAAGCCGCTTGCAGTGCTGCAGTTTCAACAATTCCGGCCTTTGGGTCCACCTTAACTTTGACAACCTCGACACCACGGCTCTGTAACTCACTCAAAGGGCGGTTAACTGCATTGTGTTCAATCATTGTCGTCACAACCCGGTCACCGGAACGCAACAGACCCAATAACGCCTGATTGATTGCAGAGGTCGCATTCGGGGTGAAAATAAAGCGTTCAGAGTTGCTCACATTGAATAATTCAGCGAGCGCTTCACGAGTTTCAAAAATTAAACGATTTGCACTCATAGCCAGAGGATAATTGCCCCGTCCGGAACTCCCGCCATTGCGCAAAGCAGTTGTTACTGCCAGGTAGACGGATTCCGGTTTGGGATGACTGGTAGCAGCATTGTCGAGATATATCGGTTTTTTCATGGGCATGATAACGTCCAGCTTCTTCTGAGGATGTGGCAGAATACTCAATATTCTGATTTACGACAAGCAGAACTCCAACAAATTAAAATGAGCCATAAATGAGTTTTAAAATTCCTTTTTCACCCGGCAGTACCTTTTTCACCTCACTTTTCATTAAATAACTATATTATATTTTTCAACTTGACAGACACTAGATGTAGTGGTCTATATTCACCACCCACACAATATAGCGCAAATAAAATAAATATTATTTCTATTTCCAGAGCTGATTTCCTATCTTTTGTTTGAAATTATGTAGTTAGGAATAGGTGACGAGAGGATCCGCAAATGTCCAAGGCAAAAGCAGTTAAATCATTAAAATTATCAAAAAATGCAATGACCGTACTGGCAAAGCGCTACTTGAAGCGTGATAGCCAAGGCAACACCCTCGAAACGCCGGAAGAAATGTTTCACCGGGTTGCCCAGACTATCGATTCTAGTGAACCAACTGCTGGCAAAAAAGGGGGGAATTTCGAGCAACAATATTATCAAATGATGACCGATCTCAATTTCTTACCCAACTCACCAACCCTGATGAATGCAGGACGTGAACTGGGTCAGCTTTCAGCCTGCTTTGTCCTTCCTGTTGGTGACTCGATGGAGAGTATTTTTGAGGCAATCAAGAACACCGCATTGATCCACAAGAGTGGTGGTGGCACCGGTTTCTCTTTTTCCCGCATCCGCCCTGCCAACGATGAAGTCTGTTCAACCAGTGGCGTCTCTTCAGGTCCGATCTCCTTCATGCGGGTTTTTGATGCGGCAACTGAAACCATCAAACAGGGCGGCACCCGACGTGGTGCCAATATGGGAATTCTGCGCGTCGACCATCCCGATATTATGGATTTCATTATGGCCAAACGGGATCTGACCATTCTGACTAACTTTAATATCTCCGTCGGTGTCACTGAGGCCTTCATGGATGCCGTTGAAAAGGGACATGATTACGACATTGTCAATCCCCGGGATGGGCAGATCGTAAAACAGCTTAATGCCACCAAAGTTTTTACCAAGATTATCGATATGGCATGGGCTAACGGTGAGCCGGGAATCGTCTTCCTTGATCGTCTTAACCGCGACAATCCTACCCCCCATATCGGTGAGTACGAGAGCACCAATCCCTGTGGAGAACAACCATTACTCCCCTACGAATCATGCAACCTTGGCTCAATCAACCTGGCCAACATGGTGGACGATGGGGACGTTGTCTGGGACAAACTGGAGAAGACAGTGAAACTCTCGACCCGGTTTCTCGATAATGTTATCGAAGCAAATAAATACCCACTACCTGAAATTGATGAAATGACCAAAGCCAACCGTAAAATTGGTCTTGGGGTCATGGGCTGGGCAGATATGCTCATCATGCTGGAAATCCCCTACAATAGTCAGGATGCTATTGACCTGGGGGAAAAGGTGATGCGTTTTGTCAACGAGAAATCACATGAAGAATCGATCCTGCTGGCCAAAGAACGCGGTGCTTTCCCCAACTTCAAAGGAAGCTTCTACGACAAACCGGGGGGAAGCCAGATCCGTAATTCCACCTGCACAACGATTGCTCCAACAGGAACAATTTCAATTATCGCCAACTGTTCCAGCGGTGTCGAGCCCCTGTTCGCAGTTTCGTATATCCGCCAGGTTCTCGATAACAATAAACTGATTGAAGTCCATCCGTTGTTTGAAAGCATTGCCAAACGGCGGGGATTTTACACAGAAGAGTTGATGCAGGAAATTGCAGAAAAAGGGACCGTCCAGAATATCGATGCGGTGCCGGCAGATATACGCAGAATCTTTGTCACCTCACACGATATTACCCCGAAAGATCATGTTCTGATGCAGGCCGCATTTCAGAAGCATACTGATAATGCCGTTTCAAAAACGGTTAACTTCTGTAGCGATGCAACCCGTGAGGATGTTGCTACAGTCTACCGACTGGCCTATAAAGAGGGGTGTAAAGGTGTCACCATCTACCGTGATGGGTCACGTGACCAGCAGGTTCTTTCTGTGGGCGGCAAAGCAGATGACGAGAGAAAAACCGAGACTAATTTGCCGATGGAAAGTAAAAAACCGACCCGCAAACGGGAACGTCCACGCGCACTGACCGGTTCAACCTACCAGATGGAAACCGGTTGCGGTCCTCTCTATATCACCATCAATGAAGATGAAAACGGCCTTTTTGAACTTTTCACCACCATGGGAAAAGCTGGTGGCTGCGCTGCGTCGCAATGTGAAGCGATCGGTCGTCTGGTCTCTTTAGCCTGGCGTAGCGGTGGCCAGGCCAGACAGACGGTAAAACAACTTATCGGGATCACCTGTCACAAACCAGCTGGTTTTGGTAAAAACAAAATAACATCCTGTGCTGATGCTGTAGCCAAGGCGATCGAGCTACATATGCTTAACGATGAGGAGGATCCTACCCAGTTCACCAATAACGGCGGTGCCTGCCCCGACTGTGGTGGTCCGGTGGAGCATGAGGGTGGTTGCTGTGTTTGTCATGCCTGTGGCTATTCAGAGTGCGCATAGATAAATGACCGGGGAAGAGTGGGAAGCAATCTGCCTTGGTTGTGGTGCTTGCTGCTTTGAGAAAAAAATTGATGACCAGGGGATCGTCCAGACCACCGCGATCCCCTGCCGTTTTCTCGACATTCATGACCGATCGTGCCGTATTTACCCACAGCGACTGCAGGCCGAAGAGGACTGTATTAAACTCACCCAGGAGAACATATCCAATCTCAGCTGGTTACCAGCCAACTGTGCGTATCGCAAGTTAGAGAAAATGACGTAGTTTTTATTAAAATGCTGGACAAATTACCAATAAAGATTATCATGTATTTTTTGCAATCTGCCTCGAATCTCACCCCCCTCCGAGATTCGAGGCTTTTTTTATCAATCTCCGCAGCCAAATTTTCATTTGCCCTATACCACTTAAATCACTTACCCTGCCATAGTGTCCCGTTTGGTTAATCCTATCCTT
>JAOZMV010000115.1 GCA_029934095.1 Desulfuromusa sp.
TGCTCGTCGCCCTGTTCCCGGCCTTCATGTATTTTTTCAGTGTTTTTGTCATGGTCCATTACGTAGCAAAGAAAGACGGTATCGTTGGTGAAAAATCGGAAGAAAGCGCCATGGAGATCTTCAAAAAAGAGTGGTTTTATACCATTCCCCTGATCACTATTACCATCTTCATGCTCTATGGGTATTCACCCGGGTACTCTGCCATCCTCGGCCTGATCTCCTGTATTGTCATCTCATGGGTTCGCAAAGAAACCCGCATAGGTCCTAAACAATTTTTAGAAGCGGCACGCAAAGGTACTGAGAGTAGCCTCAAGATCGGTGCAACGGTTGGGGTTATCGGTATTATTATCGGCGTGCTAACCTACAGTGGATTGGTATTAACCTTTGCCGATATCGTCATCAGCCTCGCCGGTGGCTCACTGGTCATGACTATTCTGCTCATCGCTCTGGCTTCTCTGGTTCTTGGCATGGGAGTGCCGGTCACCGCAGCCTATTTGATTACTGCCGTTGTTGCCGTCCCGGCGCTGACTCATTTAGGCGTCAACGAACTTGCTTCCCACATGATCGTCTACTGGTTATCCCAGGATTCAAATATTACGCCGCCGGTTTGTATCGCCGCATTTGCTGGAGCAACCATTGCCGGTGCCAGTATGTGGAAAACCGCTTTTTCCGCCTTCAAGTTTGCCAAGTTTCTCTACCTTGGGCCACTGTTGTTCGGTTTTGTTCCCGGATTTTCACTTAATGGATCATCAACAGATATCATCAAAGCTTTTATCTTTATTCTGTTTGGTACCTGGCTCTACTCCTACATCCTCAGCGGTATCTGGCTGAAAACCTGGTTCGGCTTTGGCAAAAACAAGGCCGCCTGAGCTGGAATTTAGATAAAAAAAGACCTCTCACACACTGAGAGGTCTTTTTTTTGACTTATTTATCACATTATCCCACTAATCTTCCTCTGGGGATTCCTGAGACTTTTCCTCCTGTTTTCGTTTGTTCTTTTCTTCCTTCTTAGCTTTTTTGGCAAGTTCCTTCTGACGTTTCTCAAAGCCATAATTCGGTTTTTTAGCCATACGGTTATCCTTTCCAACGAATGTTAAACATTCAGGCTGAATGATAAACCTGACAAACAGCAAATTGTTTCTCTGTAACGACGTTGAGTTATCGTCGTCCGCCACCAGCAGTCTTGCTGCGACCAGATTGTGGCTTAGTCTGGTTCCTCTGTGACTTTGCACGCTGCACCGGTCGAGCCGGCCGTCGCGCCGGCTGAGCAGTTCGCTTCGGCGCTGGCACCGTATAATCAAAACCATCCAGATGACACCGCTCAAGTGGAGTACCAAGAGCTCGTTCAATGGCTCGCACCATCAACTTGTCATCATTGCTGGCCAGGGTAAATGCATCACCGCTGCGCGCTGCGCGGCCGGTTCGTCCGATCCGGTGAATATAGGCATCAGCCGTATCGGGGATATCGTAATTAATCACATGGGAAATTTGTGACACATCGATACCACGAGCAGCAATATCAGTTGCTACCAGAACCTGGAACCTGCCGTCACGAAAACCATCCAGGGCAGCTTGACGCCGTGATTGAGAAAGGTTCCCTTGCAGTGATGCAGCTTGATAACCACACTTTCCCAGTTTCTCACCAAGTCGTTTAGCACGGTGCTTGGTGCGGGTAAAAACCAGAACTGATTCAGTATTGGTCTGCGCTATCAACTTCAACAACAGATCGGTCTTAAGGTGTTGAGCCACCGGATACAGAGCATGGCTGACCGTTTTTGCCGGGGCAACAGTATCAACCTGAACTGTTTCTGGATTCTTGAGCATTTCCTGCGCCAGGTGACGAATCTCCTTCGGCATGGTTGCAGAAAAAAGGAGGGTTTGACGCTTTGCTGGCAAACTTTTGATGATCCGCCGGATATCGGGGAGAAAACCCATATCAAACATCCGATCAGCTTCATCGAGCACCAGCACATCCAATTGACTCAGATCGATGGTCGATTGCCTGATATGGTCGAGCAGGCGTCCCGGACAGGCAACGACAATCTCGGCTCCACGCTTGAGCTTGGTAATCTGCGGGTTAACACCAACACCACCATAAACAGTAACACTACGCAGACCGGTTTGTTGACCCAGTTGACTCAGCGAGGTGTGAATCTGCTCAGCAAGTTCGCGGGTGGGAGCAATGATCAGGGCACGCACACAGCCGCGTCGACCTTGCATTAATTGATGCAGGATTGGCAGGCCGAATGCTGCAGTTTTGCCTGTCCCGGTCTGTGCTAACCCCATGACATCACGATGTTGCATGATCTTTGGAATCGATTGCAGCTGGATCGGTGTCGGCTGGGTAAACCCGGCAGACTCAACCCCGGCAACAATTTTTGGGTGGAGATTAAAACTTTTGAAATCCATAGTTTCCTTCTTTGATAAGCCGGTCCGAATTAGCTAATTTGAACTGTAACAATAGAATTGACACTTACGGACAGGCTCTGACCCGAATCAGGTCAAACGAAAAAAGACCCCAGAATATTCCGGAGCCTTGAAGAATGTCTTTTTCAATCTTGGAACAGCAGTATGTGGTCACCATCCCCTTAATTTCTTTGGAAGCGACACAATTGGGGGGAACATATCAGGCAAAGAGGGTAAAAGTCAAGGCTGCAATAGCACAACTGGGGCCTCAAGGTAACATTTGATCGTACCCAGAAATTCAGCGACATCAACGCCATCCAGAACTCGATGGTCTGCTGATAAAGTTAAACGCATGATCGGCGCGACCGCCGGATCACCCTGATTATCAACAACAACCTCCCCTTTGATTGTCCCCACTGACAAAACAGCGGCCTGCGGTGGTGTAATAATTGCGCCAAAAGATTCTACGCCGAGCATCCCCATATTGGTAATGGTGAAAGTTGCTCCACTGAAATCCTCCCGCTGCTGTTCTTCATGAAACATGGTTTTTTCTGTCAACTCATGAGCTTTCTTGCTGATCTGCTGTAAAGTCAACTGTTCACATTGTTGCAGAACCGGATAGTAGAGCCCCCGGTCTGTCGCTGTAGCAATAGCAATATTGATATCAGCCAGTTCAATCCCCTGCTCACCATTCCAGGTTGCGTTCACCCATGGATGCTCAACCAGTGCCCGAGCAGTTGCAGCAAGGACAAAATCATTAATAGTCACATTGTGGTCATGACGCAAACGGACCACATCGGTCATATCAACTGAAATCGTCACATAAAAATGGGGAATCGTTTGCCACGCTTTTTCCATTTTCAAAGCAAGAAGTCGACGTATCTTGACCGACTTTCCCCGTTCGAGCAGGTTCGGTAAAGAGACTTTCTGACAGTATCCAGTCGGTTGTTTATTCTCCAGACCACTCATCGATTGCGCTTGTTCGATATCAGCTAAAACAATTTTTCCCTGTGAACCACTACCCCGCAAAGAGTTTAAATCTATTCCCAATTCGGCAGCCAGTTTCAGCGCAGCGGGAGACACACGAGATCGTATATTTTTTGATTTTCCGGATTGAGTCATTCCAGCTCTCCCAACATTCAACCTATTTACAAAATAAAACTGATTATATCATTTCAATATGACCGATAAAAGATAGTTGTCCTGATCTCTCTCAGCAACAACTTACCCCTTCACCACAGACTCCACACCGCCTGCAATCTGGCACACAGGGAGAAGTCGTTTTTTCCAGTTGTGCCCGCTGATATTCTTTCCAGAGATAACCCCGCTCAATCCTCTGGTCAATAATTTCCCAGGGAAACAGTTCATCTGCATCTCTTTCACGGGTGACATAAAAATCACGGGACAGGTGTGACTTTTTGCATAGTTGTTTCAGATTTTCACCCGCAGCAAGTTGGGGCAGAAGTTTACCAATGCGTCGATCTCCACGTGACAGAAATGTCTGCAGAGTCGCGGCACGGGTTGATTCATGATTCATTCTGGCGTTGGGGATTCGTGAAATTGCAGCTTGCAGAAATCGCAGTTTTTTCTTCAGACTTTTTTCATCTTCCATTCCAGCCCATTGAAATGGGGTGAAAGGCTTGGGTATAAAAGGATTAACACTCAAAGTAAGACTTCCCATCACCCCCCGTTTGCGCCCTGCTTCGCGCCAGATCGCTGAAATATTTTCAGTCAAGGTGATAATCGCATCGATATCACTCTGCTGTTCACCAGGAAAACCAATAATGAAATAGAGCTTCAGATTTTTAATCCCCCCATCAGCCAATATTTGTACTGATAACAGTATCTGTTCCTCATCGATCCCCTTGTTGATAAAATTGCGTAATCTTTGACTTCCAGCCTCAGGGGCAATGGCGACCGATTTATGCCCTCCCTGATGTAAAATTTCAACCTCTGCAGCAGTCAAAGCATCCAGCCGCAGACTTGACATGGAAATCTGACCGTCTCTTTCCAGAATACCCTGTTGTAACTCCTGAATGTTTGCGTAGTCAGAAACTGCTGCCGCAACCAACCCGATCCGGTCACGTTGGCAGAGCCCCGTATCAACTTGTCCCAGAAGATTATCCAAACTCCGTTCACGCGGGGGCAGGTAGACAAATCCAGCGGCACAAAACCGGCAGCCACGGGAACAGCCGCGGGAAACCTCAGTCAGAGCCATTTGACCAAATTCAGTCTCCTCCGTCTGAATAAAACTGCGGCTGGGTGACTGATCCAGATCAGTCAGAAACTGTCTGGTCACGTGTGCGGGGGCTCCATTTTGCGGATTGAAATGGGTCACTTCACCGCTTTCAGCATAGGTGGGTGAATAAAACTTTGGTACATATATCCCAGGCAACATTGCCAGTTCGCCAAGACAATCTTCTCTATCCGCAGATCTCTTCAGCAGAATATCCAGCAACCCAGGTAAAATAGGCTCTGCCTCACCAATGGCGATAAAATCAACAATATCTGCCAAAGGTTCCGGGTTGATAAAAGCGCAAACACCACCAAACAGTACCAGCGGCCAAGAGGAATCACGTTCTGCCGAATAGAATGGAATCCCGGATAAATTAAAAATGAGGGGCAGATTAAGGTAGTCATTTTCAAACGAGATAGAAAATGCAATCAGATCAAAATCGGTCAACGGATGTTGAGATTCAAGAGAAACCAGGGGGAGGTCAGATTTATGTGAGCGTACCGATTTATCTTTATCAGGGAGAAAAAAGCGTTCGCAAAGGCAATCATCACGCTGATTAAGCAGTTGATAAACGGTTAAGAAGCCAAGGTTACTCATCCCCTGATGATAAGTATTGGGGTAGATTAAAGCGATCCGGTAACGATTCTCATTCCAGGAATGAAAGATTGTCCCTGTTTCTTGCTGCAACTTCTGTTTGTTACTGAGATAGCGGCTTCTTGACATTCAACCATTTAAGCACAGCAGCACAACTGGATACAGAAAAAACACCGGCAACCACAGGGGACGTCCGGATTGTACGGTTCTAAAGATTTTGACTTTGATTTTGAACCACCATTTCCCGTATGACGCAGCCGGAGAGAAA
>JAOZMV010000116.1 GCA_029934095.1 Desulfuromusa sp.
AGGTTCAAGGTTCAAGGTTCAAGGTTCAAGGTTCAAGGTTCAAGGTTCAAGGTTTAAGGTTTAAGGTTTAAGGTTTAAGGTTTAAGGTTAACCTTGTACCTTGCTCCTTGTACCTATTCTAAAATTCTCTCCATCTCATCATCCGAGATGTCGAAATTTGCATAAATATTTTGCACGTCGTCGTTATCTTCCAGAACATCGATCATCTTCATCAATGACTCAGCTTGCTTGCCCTCAACCGGATTGAGATTCTGCGGAATCATCGTGACTTCTGCCGATTCATATTTGAGACCCTGTTCTTCAAGGTTATTTCTGACCGCTTCAAACTCAACCGGATCGGTGATAACCTCAATGATACCATCCTCTTCTTTAACATCTTCGGCTCCGGCTTCCAGGGCCGCTTCAAAAATGGTATCAAAATCATTATCACCACTAAAAATGATCTGCCCTTTGCGGTCAAACATGAATGCCACTGAACCACTGACACCAAGGCTGCCACCGTACTTGTTGAAGGCGTGGCGAACATCCGCTACTGTGCGGGTGCGGTTGTCGGTCATGAACTCAACAATGATTGCAACTCCACCAGGTCCGTAGCCTTCAAAGGTGTCCTCTTCGTAAGTGACCCCATCAAGGTCCCCGGTCCCTTTTTTGATACCACGATCAATGTTGTCTTTGGGCATATTGGCTTGTTTTGCTTTGTCAATCGCCAGCCGTAACCGTGCATTTGACTCAAGATCGCCTCCGCCAATTCGTGCAGCAATGGTGATTTCTTTGATAAGTTTGGTAAATATTTTTCCCCGCTTGGCATCTTGCGCCCCTTTGCGGTGTTTGATATTAGCCCATTTACTATGTCCAGACATCGGTATCGCTCCTTGATTTAATTAAGTAAAGCGCCGGCACTGCCGACGCTTATCGTTGCTATTGATGTGGATCTTGTCAACTATAGAAACTTTCAATAGTTGATCAGTTTCAGATTGTCAGTGACTCCGCTAACTCCGGCAACCTTATTTGTATCATCAATGACCGCCTGGCGTTCGTCTTCATTATAAATATGACCAGATAGAGTGACATGACAATCGACAACATCAATGTTAAACCAGATGTCTTTGATTCGCTCATCATCAAGTCGGGCGATCTGGATTTTTTTCTGAATGATCAGATCTCTGATTTTAGTTTTGCAGGTATCGTTTTTCTCAACTAAATAGGGATCTTTGATGGCTTCTATAATTAATTTAACCGCCATTTCATTGGAAACCCTGATGGTATTAATCACCATGTCATAATCAATCGGATTGGCCCAATCACGGTCAAAGTAGTATTTGATGAAGCCGGCTCGCTGCTGATCACTTTTACGCACTAGAGAACGAGCTAAATCGGGATCGATCCATTCACGTTGTGCCCAACGTTCCACCCTTTCCTCAAAGGGAGCAATAATCCTGACACGGAATGCACTGGTGATGCCGGGTAATAGATCCTGACCGCCTCGACCGTAGATGACAACATCACCTCTAAGTGCCTGTTCCAGCACAATCAGTTGAATGCGGTTCATATTCAGCTCAATCTGACGATCCAGATTTTCAACAAATGCCGGTGGTTTTTCATCGATCTGCTGTAATGCTTCCTGCGACAGGTCGTAGTTGTCAGCAGCAGCTCTGATAACGTCACCATCCACCAGTGTATATCCAAGCTCTTCAGCAACCTGATGGACAATTGGGATACCGCCGCTGCCCATTTCTCGGGAAAAGGTAATAATTGCCATAAAATATCTCTCCAATATTTGCAAGCTTCCGCTTGGTCATCTATCACTACTTGATTCTATACAACAGCCAATAATGGCATGAATCACCTTCAAAGCTCAAGTATTTATGATGCTTTTATCACTTGTCTTGGGCCTGCTCGCTGGCTATAATCCTGCTCTTTATTTTGGAATGATTGGCGGGTATTTTATGAGCAGAAATCAGAACCCAGAGTTCACCTTGCAGTTGCAACAGCAGATTGATATCGCGGCAGGAATCCCTTTTGTGGAATTCATGGAACAAGCTCTTTATCACCCTGAATATGGTTATTACACTGCCAGCCGAAACCGGATTGGCAAGAAGGGTGATTTTTTTACTTCGTCCAGTGTCCATTTTTGTTTCGGACGGCTGATTGCCCGACAATTAGAACAAATGTGGCAACTCCTGGGGCAGGAGAGCTTTATTATTGCTGAACAAGGAGCAGGAGAGGGTCACCTTTGTCTTGATATCCTTGATGCTTTAGCAGAAACAGCCCCCCAATTTTACGCCTCTCTTGAATATCGATTGATAGAGATCAGCCCTGATAATCGACAGCGACAGGAAGAAATATTGGAGCATCACTTTGCGGCCGGACGGGTCGTCTGGTGTGAACTGGCAGATGTTCAGGGGATGCAAGGTTGTTTTATCAGTAATGAGTTGCTTGATGCCTTTCCGGTTCACCTGATTGAAAAACATGGTGGCAAGCTGCAGGAAGTTTACGTTGTTAATCAAAATGATGGCTTTGGCGAAGAACTTCGCCCCCTTTCTACCGGTTTAATCGAGGAGTATTTTCAACTGGTGGAAATTGAACCCGCCGAAGGAAACCGCTGCGAAGTCAATCTTGCTGCCGGTGATTGGATGCGCCAGGTTGCAGGGGTTCTCAAACGGGGGTTTGTGTTGACAATTGATTATGGTTACCTTGCGGAGGAGTTGTATGCTCCCGATCGGCATGCTGGAACCTTGCTTTGCTATCACCAGCATCAAACCAATGAAAATCCCTATCAGCGGGTGGGTTGTCAGGATATAACGGCTCATGTTGATTTTACCGCTTTAGAGAAAATTGGCCGACAACAGAATTTAGACAATCTCTATTTCGGTCGACAGTATCAATTTTTAATGGGTCTTGGCTTTTTGGAAATGTTGATGGAGTTAGAACGGCTTGAAACAGATCCTAATAAAGCGCAGGCATTGAGGATGAATTTAAAAACCCTGATCCTGCCAGAAGGGGGGATGGGTGAAAGTTTTAAGGTGCTTATTCAGGGGAAAAATGTTGGTCAGCCCAACCTCCTTTGCAGTAAACGTATCGGTGATATCCGTATGCCAACTGAAAATTAATAACAGAACTTGCAATAGGGTCAGGATAGACGCTATACTTGACTAATAAACTCATAATTGCGGAGGAAATAACAGATGAAAGAACGTGTTCAGGAAATTTTGGAATTGATTCGTCCCACCCTGCAAGCCGATGGTGGTGATGTTGAACTGGTAGATGTTTCGGACGATGGAACCGTCAGTGTCCGTTTGACCGGTGCCTGTGGCTCCTGTCCGATGTCGACGATGACTCTTAAAATGGGTATTGAGCGCAACCTGATGGAGCAGATTCCAGAGGTGAAAGAGGTCGTTCAAGTACGTTGATCACCTGTCGGTACAAAAAAGTTGAATATAAAAAGGCTCGCAAAGGTATTTTGTGAGCCTTTTTCTGTCCATGATTTTGCCACTCGAACTATCCCAGTTTCATAGCCTGTAAACGCTTGGAACCGTCCCGTGCTTACTGTAAATCTTGATTTTCAATGAGTGACAAGATTTTCTCTTCAATTATGTCTCTTACTTTATTGAATTCTTGTTGATTCATATTTTTAGGATCTTGAATAGCCCAATCCCGCCTTTGTTTTGCCCTGATATGCGGACACTCATCACCACACCCCATGGTAATAGCAAAATCATATTCAATGTCGGGAACATCACTGAGAGATTCTGATTTATGAGTTCCTAAATCATAACCTGTTTCTTGCATTGATTTAATCGCCTTCTCGTTGACCTTGCCTGATGCTCGTGAACCTGCGCTGTATGATTCTAATTTATTTCCCCCATGTATCTTTGCAAAGGCTTCGGCCATCTGACTTCGACATGAGTTTTCTACGCAAACGAATAATACTTTTTTCATTGTTGCTCAGGTCCTATTATGAATTCTAACGTCGCATTGCAGTGGTAAAAAGCATAATGATTTACAGGTGGTGCTTGTCGGGGGTTCTTACCATTCTATTCTGTTCTTTCGTCAAGCAACTCCCGCAATGGCAAAGGAAGATAACTTCTCACTTTTTGCGTTATTCTCTTTTCATTCTTCTGCCATAGCAAGCCCAGGTAGATGATCCCCAGACCGATAGCTGTTAAAGCGATCGGAAACAGCCAACTATCCTTAAATACTTCATCTGCCAGGTGACCCAGATACATTGAACAGCCAATCGCCCCGAAAACTACGAAAACCCGACGAACAATGACCACACCTGCCCCGATCAGGACCAGATTGATAGAGAAATAAATAAACTTTGAAAGCTCACTGTCAGAATGTTGGGATGTCATCCCTCCCCAGAAGGTCATGACGCCAAATATATAGAGCCAAAAAGCATAATCCCCAGATTTTGCCGAACGAATATCTACCCAGAATGCAAAAAGAGTCATAGTCAGACCGAAATACATTGAAACCAGAGCACGCAGCTCAAAGGATGGTCTTTCTCCAGTTAACATGACAGCAATATCCATTGACATGTACCAAAGAGTCACAGCGATAGGCATGAGGAGAAATGGATAACGATAAAACCACGCAAAAATAGCACCGACTGCCAAAGTTCCCAGTTCCAAATAGATCCAATGCCATTTGATGTATCGATGATATTCACGATACGTGGTGTCATCTGGCCACCATCCCATAGCTTGTTGCAGGCCGTATATTGCTAACGGAGTGAGCGCCACTACGAAAGTTGCACAAATACCTGCCGGGATAACATAACCCTTTTTTTTGAAATTATCGGTAAGTTTGCAACCGATTCCTGCGTAGACCAGCGAAATAATAAGGATGCCCCATCCTCCAAAATTCTCCCAACCCAGGTTCATAAACAGCGTCATTGCGCCAATAGCAATCAACCCGCCCATGTAATAAAGAATATGGGTGAAGTCAAAACTTGGTCCGGTGGATGGTAAGGCTTTTAAAAAATCAAAAAGATTATCGGCTTGTTTTTCGGAGAGAATGTCTTCGGCAACAGCTAACTCAAGTTTTTTCTTAGTGATTTCCATCAATAAGCCCCTTAAGTGTATATTCTATATTGGTGCAATTTTGGATTTTTCACCCATCGAGTTTTCTCTACTGTCGGGATGGGTATTCTCAGGTTCTTGCGTGGCTATTTTGTTGCCAGATCCAGAACTTTATTTAGGCGGAGAAAGTTGATGATTTCCTGTTTTTCATCTGCTGAAATAGCTTCATTGGGGATGAAAAAGAAGGCTGCCTCTTTGAGATATAACAGCAACCCCGGAGTCGCATCGCGGTAGCCGTGAAATGTTTCCCAGTCAAATTCGAACTCTTTTCCCTGGTCAACCCCGGCAATTTTATCCTGATCGATGGTGTAATCGATTGTTCCGGGGAATTGTGGTTTAGCTTTGATTTTTTTGATTGCTTTGTTGACCAGGAACTGTCGGGCAAAAACACAGTAGAGGCCAAA
>JAOZMV010000117.1 GCA_029934095.1 Desulfuromusa sp.
ACATGGGCCAAGACCGAAAGCTTGAACCTGTCATGGTGCATGATTATGATACAGTTTATATACTCGTCAACATCTCCAGGGGGGTTGTAGAGCCACTAAAAGTACCTCCCTTCTCATAGAGTTATGCGTAACCTCCAAAGCTAGAGAGGTTACGAAGGTTCTAACACGTGTCCTTTCAGCTAGAAGGAGAGAGAGAGTTTGATCCCTGCAGCATACGACACACTGTGGTCCGATAACTGGCCCGTACAGTTGAGGCGCACGTTGAACCCGTCCTTGGCCATTAAGTCTACGCCCAGCTCGAGGTCAGCGTAGGTTTTGTCGCTCTTAACTTCGATATCAAACGGTGCCACACCATCCGGTGCACCCTGCAGGGTGGCGCTTACCTCATGCTTGTTGCCGGTCAGAAATTGCGTAATCCCGGCACGCACATAGGGACGCATCACTGTGCCATTGTCGAAGATTGTTTCAGCGCCGATTTCGACTCTCGGTTGTATAGTCACAAAGGTATCGCTTTCTCCCGAAACAACCAGGTTGGCAGCGCCGGCACCTTTTTCGGTAAAGCTTTTACGATCCACATAGCCAATGCCCTGATCCACAAGCAGACGAATGTAGCGGTTCTCGGTTGGCCTGAAATCGTGGCTGACGCGACCATGAAACACACTAAAGTACACATCCTGATCGCTGTTGGCCCGCACGTTCTGCGCTGGCAGATCCACATCTCGATCGGTGTCGTACGAGCTGTAGCCAGCGCTGATGGAACCCGAGAACATGGTAGCGTCAAACCGGCGTTTGAGGATGATACCCCCCTCAAACTGTGAGCCGTCGCTACTGGCATGAGACGAGTCCAGATCCAGATCCCGGTAGGAAAGGGCAAATCCAAGGTGGGTATCAGTCGCCATTTCCTTTTGCATACCGGCGGCAACAGTCACTGCGTTGAGCTTATAACCGGGGTTCTTGGAATAGCTATCCTGATCGAAATAGCTCCCCTCGATGCTCACCCAGGAACATTCACCCTCCCGGATAAACCGCTGGCTACCTTCACACTGGCGGCAGCTGTGCATGGCGTCGTTGAAAATCAGACTTCCAGATACCGTTTCGGCGACAAGGTTCCCTTGCAATTCGGGGATCAGGTGCTCGTAAGCAGAATTAAGACTCGGATCGTCTGGCAGCGCCACGAGCACTGCCGCAATCGGAGCAAAGCTTTCTGATCCGCCAGCACTCTGAATGGCGTTGATATGTTCTGCTACGCGCCGTGTATTTCGCCTCAGGGCATTCTCACGGTCGGGGCTGAAATCCACCTCGGAGTGAACCGCTACATCGTGTGGATTGAGTTGTACCAAGCCATAGCTGACCACCGCTGTTGTGGCGGGAGCAACTAAATTCAGGCTATTGCTCGAGGCACCGGCCATGGCAGACACTGCGACATGATCATAGCTGCCGGGTTTGGCGTAGCTGATGTTCATCGGGTTGGCCACGATCTCTCCGGCTAATTCCGCAGCGCCACTGAGGGTCAGTCGATCAGCCATGACATGCGCAAGATCGACATCGATAGCCAGTGTCCCCTCTGGAGTCTGTGCATAGTTGCCTATCAGGTTAGTTCTTTGCACCCGGTCACGTCCCCCTGGCGAGAGGGTGCCGGCGTTGCTCAACGTGTTGCCAGTGCCGAGACCGATGTTTGTGCCGGAAGTGAAAATAGCACCCGCGTGATTATTGAAGCGGTTGGCCCCCGCCCTGAGATCGACATTTCCAGTGATCACACCATAGTTGTCGACCCGTTCGCTCCCGCTTCCTCCGAGCAGCGCCATGCCCTGGATTCCATCGAGAGTCTGCAGCATAGCGTGATTGACCATAATGTTGTCGGAGCCGCCGTCGATATGAACTCCCACTCCGGACCCGGAACCTCCCAAAACCGTTTCGCCATTGAGAAGCAGGGAAATGTTCCCGTTTGCAGCACCGGAACTACCGGTACTTTGAACAAAAATTCCAGTTGCGTCAGTTCCCGAGCTGATCACATTATCGAAAAGAGTGACTGCAACATCGCCGCCATGGCCATTACCACCGGCACTGCCGGCAAACATGGTATCGACTGCCCCACCGCCGCCGCCAACACTCTGCACAAAAACACCGATAGAACGATCACCGGTCACGACAACATCACCCTTTTGCTCGAAAATGATATCACCACCATTGCCACTGTTATCCGTATTCAGGGTCAGGGTAATCCCACTTTCATCCAAATCAGAAAAAATGGCTCCGCCACCACCACCGATAGACTGGGCCATAATGCCGTGCGACAATTTGCCTTCAGTAAAAATCGATCCTTCATTGGAGACAAAGACATGACCGCCATCACCGGAAGAATCGCCGCTGGCTCCAATGCTGATGGCCAGGCGATTGAGACCGGTCAAATTCAGCTGACCGCCACCACCGCCAATGCTCTGAATGATCAAACCCGGGGAAAAATCCCCAGCAGTGTTCAAATCACCGGCATAGGTCAGGTTTATATCGCCGCCATCATTGTCATCACTTAAATCAGAGCCCAGCATCACCGCTGTCGTGACTGTCCCGGTTGGCACTGAGGCCAGGGTCATGGGAGCTACTTCTCTCACGGCAGGGAGAGACCTTGGAGCGGCCATCACCTCTGCTGTCGCCTCGGGGAGAGGCACTCTATGGACGTTAACGATCAAGTTACCACCGCCGCCGCCGACAGACTGAACACCAACGCCTGGAGACTGATGACCGATCGTACCGACATTCCCATCCCGGGTCAGGTTAATATCGCCGCCATCATTGTTGGAAGACTTCGCACCACCCAGAGCGAGAACGAGGTCAACATCCGCTGCTGAATCCGTGACAATTTCAGCTTGCCCGTTACCACCGCCACCACCTATAGATTGTGCCAACGATGCATAGGAGGTTGCTCCAGAAGTATACAGATCACCTGAATGGCTGGCATCAATAACGCTGCCAGTTGCATCTTCGATTGCGGTTGTTCCGAGCTCGATGGTTTGAGTAATAAAAGCGACAGCTTTTTCAACAATACCGCTGTTATCCGGCAATTCAAAGCCATCATCACCGAGTTCAACCGCCTGCTGGCTGACATCAAGGAAGAGATCGACATTGCCACCGCCACCATTCACGGACTGTGCGAACTGAGCCTGACTATTTGCACCGAGCATAACAATATCACCAGCAGTATTAATCGTCACCGTGCCCGCCGTACCCTTGGAGCCATCACGGCCACCGAGCAGAGTTGAGATGGTGTAGTCAGCTGCCATCCATGCCGGGTTGGTGATCGAGCTACCGACATTACCACCGCCACCGCCTACGCTTTGAGCAAAGATACCGTACGAATCATCGCCATGCGCCGTGATGGAACCCGTATGGTCGACAAGGACGTTGCCGCTATCCGCGCCATCGCCGCCATTACCGCCCATACCGATATTCATTAAAGAGGCCTGTAGATTGCTTTTTGGGTTGGTGAGGAGATTGCGGGAAAGGGTGCTGGAAAAACCACCGTCACCACCACCTCCGCCGACACTTTGTGTGTAGATACCGTAGGATCTGTCAGCGAAAACCTCAATGCTACCGCTATTAATTACAGTGACATCGTCGGAGGTATTACCGCTGCCACCGAATCCGCCGACAGAAATCGTGCTGGTTTTATTCGTCGAATCCTGAGTCGAAGTCGCTCCTTGCGAAAAGTCACCGGCAATACTCATACCACCGCTGCCACCACCACCACCGACAGACTGTGCCACGATACCGTGCGCTTTGTAGCCGTAAGTTGCGATCTCACCACTATTTGTAACGATAACCTCGCCACCGGTACCTCCTTCACCCCCAGCTCCGCCCAGACTGAAGGCAACTGAGTGGGAAGACGACTTAGCCGGCAGTCCAGCGGATCGATTCGAAGTCATTGTGGTGCTGCCAGTACCACCGCCACCGCCGATACTCATGGCTGAAATACCGTGCGAGTAATTCCCAACCGTAATAATTTTTCCGGAATCGTTACCCCCATCCGTCATATTGGAAACTGACACATCGCCCCCAGCAGCGCCCGTACCACCGGAACCGCCGATACCCAGGGAAATTTTATTCCCCGCCCCGGCGCCAGAGACTGAACCGGTCACCACGTTATTTGCATTTCCGCCACCGCCGCCGATGGATTGCGCGAAGATCCCGATAGAGTTTTCCAAATTGGTTCCAATACCACCGCTATTGGTCACTGTTACAGCGTTAGAAATCGCACCATCGCCGCCATCACCACCCACAGATACGGAGATCTGTGTGGCTTTATCGGCATCGGAATTATAGATTGTATTGATCACCATGCCCGCATTACCGCCGCCGCCGCCAAGGCTTTGTGCCAGCACTCCATGCGAATTTTCCCCGTCAGTAATGACAACACCGCTGTTGTTCACAGTGACCACACCGCCCGACATGCCAGTACCGCCCGTGCCACCGACGGAAATCAACGCGCCGCTACCCTTCGATTGTAGACCTCCAGATTTCACTGCACCGCCCGTGCCACCGCCACCGCCGACGGATTGAGCTAAAATACCAATAGAATTTGTATTATTGGTGCGCACATCGGCACTACTGGTCACAGCGACTTCACCACCAATTCCACCTTCACCACCGCTGCCGCCAATGGAAAGGGCAGCTGTTGCTGCTTTAACCGCGTACCCTGAAGCACTGCCTGCATTACCGCCACCGCCACCAATACTTTGTGCGAAAATCGCATGCGCATTTTCACCGTCCGTGCTTACCCAGTCTTCGGCGGTCAGGGAGACATTACCTCCCGCTCCGCCCACGCCGCCTTCGAGTCCGATTGAGACACTGGCCGCACGAGCCGGAGTGTTACCATCTTCCGGAGTGGCCAGGGAAACCGTAGTCGTTGAGCTATTGCCACCACCGTTACCGATGGACTGAGCGAGGAGTCCGAAAGAACCGGTACCGCGCGTGACAACTGAGCCTTTGGAGGAGAGGGTGACAGCGTCACCGCTGCCGCCGGTGCCGCCGCGACGTCCGAGCGTAATGCCGACTTTGCCCCCATCGGTTTTGGAGTAGGCGAGATCCAGACCGACGTTACCACCGCCGCCACCAATCGATTGGGACAGGACACCATAAGAATTATCCCCCATCGTCTCGAGAGAACCGTCATGGCTCACATCGACGCTGCTGCCGTTGCCACCATCTCCGGGGGCGCCACCGATGGCCAGATTAAAGCCTTTATTCTTATCGCTCTTACCTTGATAAGTAACAGCAAGATTCAAACTGGCGTTACCACCACCGCCGCCAATCGATTGACCCATGATGCCATGACTGTTCTTCTGCGTAGTAACGATATCGCCATGACTGTCCACACTAGCGGCTCCGCCGTGACCAGCTTCGCCACCAGCGCCACCGATCGCGATCTGCGCCG
>JAOZMV010000118.1 GCA_029934095.1 Desulfuromusa sp.
CGTTTGGTTAATCGTGACGCATAATTCTGAGTTATTTTGTTTGTTGCCAAGGCATACCGATACAGCCCTAGTTTGCGCTAAAGCAAAGAGGCATAACGCAGGCAGCAAGCAAAAGAGCTAGAATTAAAGGATAGGATTAACCAAACGGGACACTAGTTTAGCTATCAGATTATTTTTTTGAGTGTAATAACCTTCAGGCCCTATTATCTGAACGCTATGACGTCGATGGGCTGCTGCTATGGATATCTGTAGCAGGCTTTTTCTAAAAAGGAGCAATTCATGGGTAAGAACGACACAGAAAAATTGAGAAATCTTGGAATTGTGGCACATAACAGTGCCGGTAAAACTTCACTGGTTGAGGCGATTTTATTCAATACCGGCATGAATGAAAATTTGGGAAAGGTGGACAATGGTACTTCATCCATGGATTTTGAAGAGGAGGAGATTAAACGCCAGGCCACACTCAGTGCCAGTCTGAATCATTGTCGTTGGAACGATTATAGTTTGCATATTGTCGATACCCCCGGGGTCAGTAACTTTTTACACGATACCCGCCGCTGTTTGCGCGTTCTCGGCGGTGCAGTGGTTATTGTCTCAGCAATATCAGGGGTGAAGTCCCAGACCATGCAGATTTGGAAATGGTGCGATCAATTTGAAATTCCCCGAATTGCTTTTGTTAATAAGATGGACAAAGAGCGGGCTAACTTTTTAAACGCTGTCGATGCTATGGAAAAATCTCTCGGTGCACGTGCTGTGGTTGTGACCATGCCAATTGGTGCTGAAGAGAATTTTAAAGGGATTATTGATCTGGTCCGCATGAAGGCGAAGATCTATAAGTTTGATGAAACCGGGACTTATGACGAGGTTGAAATCCCGGAAGAATATCAGGATGAAGCAGATATTTTGCGTGAACAACTCCTTGAAGCCGTCGCTGAAGCTGATGATGATTTAATGGAGAAGTATCTTGAAGGCGAAGCGTTAAGTGAAGAGGAAATCCTGTCAGGATTGCGAGAAGGAACCTTGACGGGTGTTTTTACCGCCGTATTGTGTGGTAGTGCAACCGCCAACATCGGGGTGCGATTGCTTCTTGATTACATCACTGCCTGCCTGCCATCCCCCATCGACAAGGGAACCCAGACCGGTGTTAAGCCTTACACCGATGAGGTTGTTGAACGGAAACCAAGTGAGGATGAGCCCTTTTCTGCAATGGTTTTTAAAACGATAAATGATCCTTATGCTGGTAAACTCACTTTGATGCGAGTTTATTCTGGAATTCTATCGAGTGACATGCAGGTCTATAATCCTAACAAAGATGAAAAAGAACGAATTGGCAATATTTTAAAGCTGGAAGGTAAAAAACAGACCCCGATCGATTCAGCAGTGACTGGAGATATTATTGCTGTGCCTAAGTTAAAGGTAACAGCAACAGGTGATACTCTCTGTGATTTGAAAAAACAGATTATGTATGAACCACTGATCCCTCTGAAACCAATTATCTCTTTTGCTCTGGAAGGAAAGAATAAAGGGGATGAAGATAAAATTTATACCGGCTTGCAGCGATTGATGGAGGAGGATCCAACTCTACGGATAACTCGTGATGAAGAGACCAAAGAGATGGTCCTCTCGGGTATGGGGCAGGTTCACCTTGAAGTTGCGGTGGAACGGCTCAAGCGCAAATATGGTGCGGAGATTGTCCTGAAAGAACCTAAAGTGCCTTATCGTGAGACCATCAAAGCTTCAACTCAGTTGCAAGGTAAATACAAGAAACAGTCAGGTGGAAAAGGGCAGTTTGGCGATGTCTGGATCGAAGTCAAGCCGCTTCCGCGTGGCACTGGTTACGAATTTGTTGACAAGATTGTTGGCGGTGTCATCCCGCGTAATTATATCCCTGCAGTTGATAAGGGGATTATCGAAGCAATGAAGACCGGTCCCTTGACAAAAAATCAGGTTGTTGATGTGCGGGTTACCTTGTTTGATGGTTCTCATCACTCGGTTGATTCGTCAGAAATGGCCTTTAAGGTTGCCGGATCTATGGCGTTTAAAAAGGCAATGGAAGCGTGTAGGCCGGTTCTGCTGGAGCCAATCATGTCTATGGAAATTACCGTTCCTGATGATTGCATGGGCGATGTCATAGGCGATCTTAACTCGCGGCGTGGTAAGGTTGTTGGTGTTGAGCCTCAGGCCAACAGCCAGGTTATTCTTGCTGAAGCGCCGATGGCTGAGGTGCTTAGATATGCCCCTGAGTTACGCTCTATGACCTCAGACCGTGGGATGTTTTCCATGGAGTTCAGTAAGTACGAAGAAGTACCAACTCATCAGACGGCTAAAATCCTGGAAGACATGAATAAAGCCTGAAAAAATATCCGGAGCAGCAGAGGTGCTGCTCCGGATATTTGAGCCTGGATCAGTAAGTAGGTGGATGAATAGAGTGTACAGATCACAGGAGACTTGTGATGGTTGTGGATGAACAAGATGGCCCTGGATCGACTGATAGACCTGCTGAGGGAGTGGCTGCTGGCAGGTCGACAGATAAGAAAAAAAGGTTGGAATTACTCCTGATTGATGATTCGGATAGTGTCGCATCCGGTAAGCATATTGTTGGCCGAAAGGCGAGGGTTTTTGGTGAGGGGACAAAAACCCTCTTTGGTATCCTGTTTGTCACAGCTCTGTTTTGTACCCTGATTCTGGGGATAGGCTACTATTTCAAGAACCGCCTCCCTCTGCCACAACCACCTGAAAATCAGCAGAACTACTATGTCTCACCGAAGCTACCGATTCCTGATCGACCGAAAATAGATAATTCTGCTATAGTTGCAGCAGCAGAATCTACTCCAACAGCAGTTAAAAAAGCTTCTGTTATGACTTCAACGGTTAATCTTGAGACTTCTCTTTTTACCGTTACTGTCGGCCCATTTATCAATGATGTTGATTTACAGCAAGCCACCAGTCTGTTACAGGAACTTGGGTTGCAGCCACAAAAAATTCCGGGACACGGACAGGTCACAATGATCCGGTTGTTAGAGGGGGTTTATCCTGAGGCGGAAGCCCGGACTCATTTGGAAGAATTGAAAAAAACGGTTAAATCGGCGTTTTTATTGCCAACAGGAGATAACCTGGCAGTTTATGCTGGCTCTTTTCGTCAGGAAAACCGGGCGCGAGAGATGCAGAAGAGTTTGGCGTATGAAATGGTTAAGGTATCACTTGTAGATATTGAAGTTGACATGAATGGAACACTGTTGGTTGCACTTCAGGCGGATCAGCAAACCGCCAGTGAGGTTGCAGCACATATATCCAGTTTGGGATTGTCTACACAAATTCTGGAACAGAAATGAGGTTTACTTGGCTGATGAACAACTAGGAACAGAAAAGATTCAGATCGTTATCCCGGCAGAAGTTGCCAAGATTATGAGTAAGTGGGGCGGGCATAGCATCCGTTTAGCTGCAGCCCGTGGTGCGCTACCGATGTCAGGTCCCAATCTGGTCACAGTTCTGTTCGTTTTTTATCATGGTGAGAATCTGGAGCTTAAAGAGGAAGCACTAGATACGCTGAAAACTCTCCCGGCACAGATTTTATTGGCTGCCCTGAGCCAGGTGGAGTTGCATCCGTCTATCATTGATTTCATTGTGAAGTTGCGTTATCTGGACTCCGTGGTGATGCAAGCGGCCTTGTCACATCGAATGATTGGGATTAGGAGCTTACTGTTTTTGGCAAAGAACAGTACTGGTGATGTGCTGGATATGCTTTCGCACAATGATGAGGCGTTGCGCAAGGCGGATGTTTTACGAACTGAAATTATCAATAATATTCATGCTGATAAAGTGATGAAACAGCGTCTTGGCTGGGTTGAACCGACCCCAGAGCCTGAACCTGTGGTTGAACCACAGTCTGACGCGAATGCTGAAGATGAAGAGGCCGAATCTCCTGTTGAGGAAGAAATTGAGGAGGAATCACGCTCCAAATATCAGCAATTACAAGATATGCCAGTTGCTGATAAAATCAAAATGGCTTTAACCGGTGACAAGGAGTGGCGAACCTTGTTGATCAGAGAATCTAACAAACTGGTTAATACTGCTGTTTTAAAAAACCCTAGAGTTTCAGAAGGAGAAGTTTTGGCGGTCGCAAAAAATCGTAGTGCCTCTGAAGAACTGATCCGGATTGTCCTGCTCAATCGTGATTGGATAAAGCTTTATGACATAAAAAAAGCCCTGGCTGTCCACCCACGCACACCACTTCAGAAGGCAGTGCGTTACATGACTTTTTTGTCAGAAAAGGATCTTCGAGAGTTGGCTAAAAGCCGTGATGTGGGGCAGGCCATTGTCAATAATGCAAAACGTATGTTGATGGCTAAAACACGCTAAACTGTTCTGTGGAACGGAGGAATTTACCAGTGAAAAAAGTGGCATACCGGGTTGGAATATTAACCCTTTCTGATAAGGGTTCTTGTGGTGAACGTGAAGATGAAAGTGGACCTCTTCTTGCCAAAATGATATCTGCTATCGCTGACGTTGTCCGCTACCAGGTTATCGCTGATGATCAGGAAAAAATTATTCTGTTGTTGAAATCCTGGGTTGATGATTTGCATCTTGATTTTATTCTAACCACTGGTGGTACCGGGTTGAGTCCGCGGGATGTGACCCCCCAGGCGACCGGGATAGTACTCGATTATCAGATCCCCGGTATGGCAGAAGCAATGCGATCTGCCAGTTTGAACAAAACACCTCGGGCAATGCTCTCCCGTGCCTTGGTCGGGGTACGACAACAAACCTTAATTATTAACCTCCCCGGAAGTCCCAAGGCTGCCCGAGAGAACTTTGAAGTCTTGCTGCCAGTCATTCCTCATGCTTTGGCTAAGTTACAGGGTGATTCCGCTGATTGTGCTGTTGACATGGATTGACAAGCATTTATTGTGTCGTCTTTAACCTATTGAAATAATTAGAATAATATAAATTCAAAACAGTTGGTAATGGCTGTAAACAATTATTGTGGATAGTACTGTGTAAAACTGACTGTCGGGTAATTTCAGACCCCAAGAATACTTACTTTTTCCTCTTTGCATAAAATTTAAGCAATTATTTTGAGAGCCATCAGTGCTGAAAATCATACTATTTTAAGCTACTGAATCCTGATTTAAAGAGACCATAATTGAAGGGTTAAGCGATGCGGATAACTCCTTTTAGTGAATTAAAGCTACGATTTCAAGCGCTGCAAAAATTGTTACAGGATCAGAATATTGACGGAACTATTCTGCTTCAGAATAGTGATCTTTTTTATTTCACCGGATCGATTCAGCGTGGCCTTCTCTATATTCCGGCTGCAGGTGATCCGGTTTATCTGGTGATAAAGGATTATCAGCGAGCCGTTTTGGAGTCAGGATTGCGCCACGTCCTAAGTATCAG
>JAOZMV010000119.1 GCA_029934095.1 Desulfuromusa sp.
CAATCATTTTTGGATTGTTGCTTTCAACAATGGTGATTGTCCCCTGGCAGATTAAAGAGCAGGGCAGCGATTGGATTGCCGCAAATACGACCCGTACTTTAACGATTGAAAAAGTATACTTCAATCCCTTTACCCTGACTGTTGAAATCAGCGGAACAAAACTGACTGAACAGAATAGCGATCAACCTTTTGTAGCATTTAAAAGGTTGATGTTCTCGGCCAGCCCCAAATCTATCATCAAACAGGCAATAATCTTAAATAATGTTGAACTGGATGATCTTTTTGTCAATCTTGAATTGTTGGGAAAGCAGGATTTTAACTTCTCCGATTTTACCCAACTTGGCGGAAATAATCCTGAACCGACAACCCCTGAACCAAAAAAACCGCTCTATTTCTCCCTCAACAATATTGTTCTAACCGGGGGCAGATTAGATTTTACCGATCAAACTTCAGCGAAAAAATCGCAGCACAAGATCCGTGAACTAGCTTTGAGCATTCCCTTTATTGGCAACATCCCCTACCTCATTGATGACTACGTTGAACCGCTTTTATACATGGAGTTAAATGGCTCAGAAATCCATGCCGAGGGGAAGCTGAGACCATTTCACAATTCATTGGAAGCCAAACTCTCTTTGAGTCTTGATGACATTGATCTGGCCTACTACGCATTCCATTCACCCGTTCCGTTACCGCTGGATGTCAAGCAGGGAACGCTTGACGGTGAAATGGATCTCTCCTATCGGATTTCAAAAACCGAAAAACCCAGGTTGTTACTTGGTGGCAAGTTGGTTTTCTCCGCTATCGATCTGCGCGGATTAGAGGGAGGTAAACTGTTCAGCGTGCCGACCCTGATTTTTGATCTCGACTGGGGCGATCTTTTTGCCCAGGATTTCAATCTGGCAGCCGTGGATATTCATGAACCCCAACTCTATGTTGATCGGGACAGCTCCGGTTTCTGGAATTTTCAGCGTCTCATGACGCCAACGGAAACAACGGCGGTTGTAGAAGAAGAGGTTGAACTTGAAGGGGAAGTTGCAGCCAGCATACTCCTCCTCAATATCAAAAAACTGCTACTGACCGATGGCCAGGTTCATTATCGCGATGACTTTGTCCCCGGTGGATATGTGGAAGAGATTCGTAAAATCAATCTGGAGCTGAATGATCTCTCAACCCACCAGTACCAGAAAACCGCTGCGACTCTGAAGTTTCAGACGGATCGTAACTTTTCCGTGGCGATCAATGGGGAGATGGGAATCGTTCCTCTCACTGCAAACCTGCAGCTGACGGCTGATACTCTGCCCCTAAAACCTTACTATCCCTATCTGGAAGGGGTGTTGACGGCTCCAATCGAAGGCGTTTTGGGTCTTGACGGGCAAATTGTTTACACTGAAAGCGGTAATATCAAAGTTCAGCAGGCTCGGATGGAGCTGAATGACTTTTTGGTTCCCTTTTCAGACAAGGATCAGTTTAGCTTATCCGCCTTCAGTATCAACGACAGCTCTTTTGATCTGCAACAACAAGATATCAGCCTCGGCACCATCCGATTGAGCGGTGGGGATATTAAAGCAACCCGACTGTCTGATGGCAGTTTTTCACCATTCCGGCTGCTACGAGAACAACCGAGATCGGCAGCACTACAAGAGGTTAGCGAACCGAATCGACCTTGGACAATCGGTGCTGAGAGTGTTGATTTGCAAAATTTTAAATTCCTCCTGGCCGATCTCACCCTGGCAAGAAAACCACAGTTCAAGATCCATGATTTCAATTTCCATGTGGAAAATCTCAGTTACCCCACTGCCGAAAAAAGTCCATTTTCTCTTGCTGCGAAAGTCAGAAAAAAAGGGAGTATTACAATTGACGGTACGGTCGTCCATACCCCTCTGCAACTCCAGTCACAGACACTTATCAAGTCATTTCCGCTGGCATTTTTAAATAATTTTGTTCCCGAAGGGCTCAATATCGAACTGGAAAGTGGCAATCTCTATTCAGCGCTGGCGGTCAACCTCAGGCAGGAAAAGGGAGAACTCGGTGGCAGTTTTTCCGGAAAACTCAACATCAGCAATTTTGATCTGCGTGACCCTATCGGCGATGGTGAAATTCTGGTCTGGGACAACCTTGAGCTAGATGGCATTAAAGGGAAACTTGATCCCTTTTCGTTCCATGTTAAAGATATCGTCCTGAGTGATTATCTGGCAAATATCAGGGTCACCACGGAAGGGCGAGTCAACCTGACCAGTATAACGGCAACTGAGTTAAAAGCTGCCGCCAAAGAGAGCAATTCTAAACCCTCCCATAGTATTGAAACAGTGACTACCGAAGCAACGGTCCCAGCGGACCCAGAGCCTCTCCCCGATATCCGGATTGGCGCTCTCACTCTGCAGGGGGGAACCGTCTCCTTTGTCGATCGCCATCTGTCGAGTATCTTTTCGACAACCATGTATGAATTGGGTGGTCGGGTGACCGGGTTATCCTCTGCTGAAGAGATGCGAGCCGATGTTGACTTGCGCGGTCAATTGGAGAGCCATTCGCCACTGACAATTACTGGAAAAATCAATCCTTTAAGTCGTAATTTATTCGCTGATCTGACCCTCAGCTTCAGGGATATCGATCTGACTCCATTGAGCCCTTACTCAGGAACCTTCCTTGGCTATGCTATCAGCAGAGGAAAGCTTTATCTCGATCTGAATTACCACATTGAAGGTCGGAAGATTAAAGCGACAAACAGGGTGATGATTGATCAGTTTACTTTTGGCGATTCAGTTTCAAGCGATCAGGCGACTTCCCTCCCGGTTGCGTTTGCCATCGCTCTGCTGAAGGATAGTAACGGTGAGATTCATCTTGATATTCCGGTCTCGGGAGATCTGAATGATCCTGCTTTCAGTGTCGGTAGCGTTATCTTTACGGTGCTCAAAAATCTGGTGATCAAAGCGGCAACATCGCCATTTTCATTACTCTCTTCAATGCTCGGTGGAGATGAAGACTTTACTGGAATTACTTTTCCCGAGGGTCTGACGAAAGTTGATGAAGCACAGTTGCCTAAACTTACAGAGCTGGCAGGGATGCTTGCCAACCGACCGGCGTTGATTCTGGAAATCAGTGGTTTTGCTGATCAAGAGAATGACCCGGAAGGGTATCGTCAAGATCGCTTGCGGCAGATGCTGGTTGCTGCAAAATGGGGTAAAATGGCGGAGGATGGTGATGCCCCGGCGGCGAAAGAAGAAGTTATTGTCAGCGTTGAAGAATATCCCGAAATGCTATTGCTGGTTTATGAAGAGGCCGAATTTCCACGGCCAAAAAACTTTATCGGGATCTTGAAAAAACTTCCAACAGCAGAAATGGAAAAACTGTTACTCGCTAACATTGTTGTCGGGGAAGAGCAGATTCAGGAACTGGCAAAAGGACGAGCCATGGCCGTTCGTGATGCTCTGGTGGTTGACAACGAAGAGATCAAATCACGACTTTTTTTGAAGAAGGTCGATATCTATCAATTGCCCGATGAGGGCCCAGCCAGCCGGGTTGAATTCAATATCACCAGCAAGTAGGGGTGAGGTGGATTATCCCAAGCAGGATTTAAAAGTGAAATATTACCTTCTGAACATTTTCTATATTGTCTTGTTTTTCGTTGTTCCCACCCCCAGTTTTGCTGAATTGCAACTGCAAGGTTCGCCGACACAGAGTGGTTTGCTGCGTGGTCATGTTGATCCAGGGGAGGAGGTTTTTTACGCTGACCGGCAGTTAAAAGTTACTCCGGATGGATCTTTTATTCTCGGGTTTGGTCGTGATGTGCCACTGCAGCAAACTCTGACCCTGATTGATCCTGAGGGCAAAGCTCATGTTCATCCCTTCAGATTGAAACAGCGTACATACGATATTCAGAAAATTAATGGGATCAGTCAGCGGATGATGAACCCGAGTGAAGATGATCTGCAAAGAATCGGGCAAGAAGCGCAGCAAGTTGCCAAAGCTCGGCAGCAAGAGATTGAGCGGCTCAATTTTCAGGAAACTTTTATCTGGCCGGTGATCGGTCGGATCAGTGGAATTTATGGTAGTCAGCGGATTTTGAATGGTGAACCACGCCGACCCCATTTCGGGATCGATATCGCCGCTCCGACAGGTACGCCGGTAAAGGCTCCTGCGGGCGGTCTGGTCACCATGGTTCACGAAGAAATGTTCTATTCGGGTGGAACTCTAATTGTTGACCATGGCTATGGGCTCTCTTCCAGTTTCCTCCATCTGAATAAAATTCTGGTCAAAGTGGGGGACCCAGTCGTTCAGGGGCAGATAATTGCGACAGTTGGAGCGTCCGGAAGAGTCACCGGACCCCATCTGGATTGGCGGATCAATTGGTTTGACCAGCGGCTTGATCCCGCACTGTTGGTAGCTCCTATGCCGAAAAAAAATGCCTCACCACAGAGTAAATCGTAGGGAAAATTCCCGAACTCAATAAAGCTTCCGCTTTGAAAAAGTCGAGCCCAGCACGTTAAAGGTATTCTCAACAATAAACAGTGCGTGCTCATCTACGGTAAATACAATCTCTTCCAGACGCTTGAGTTGAATATTATTGATGACCACCATCAACACCGTTTTCGCTTCCCGGCGATAAGCACCAACCGCCGGCACCATCGTTGTACCGATCTTCAAATGGCTCATCAGCTGATCGGCGATCGCTTCTGATTGCGGTGAGACGACAAAAACCAGTTTACGCTGGCTGAACAACGACAAGGTGTAATCGATCATCTGCGCAGCGATAAATACTGCTATCATTGACGCAATCACCAGATCGGCCGGCATCGAAAAAATACAGACCAGATAGAGGGTTAAATTAAAGCCGAAGGAGAACTTGCCGACCCCGAGATTATATTTCTGATTCAGAATAATCGCCAGGACATCAGCCCCGCCATTCGATCCCAGCGAGCGTAGAACCGTACCGCTACCGACACCTAAAACAGCACCGAAAACAATCGCGGCGTAGAGTTGATTATCGATCTGAATCGGGATATTGATAAACTGATACGACAATGAAACAACCAACATCGACAGTGCGCTGTACCAGAGGAAGCGCCGCGACACGAATATATAACCGAGAATAAACATCGGTATATTCAGGCCCAGATAAAGGAACCCCGGATTCAGCCAGTTAGTTTGATAGTGGATCAGTGAAGCAATTCCGAATAACCCACCAGGGATAAACTGATGGGGGGCTGCAATCCCTTTAAGGACAACTGTTTGAATCAGGGAACCAGCAATGATCAAACCGCAGTTCCAAAAAACCGAATAAACAAATTTGCGTTTTTTACCGGTCATATCTTATTCTCCTACAATAAACGTTATAAACTCACTTTGGGGCAAAAGAAGCGGGATATTGAACCTCT
>JAOZMV010000120.1 GCA_029934095.1 Desulfuromusa sp.
TCCACTCCATAGCTGTAACCCGATCCGATACCTTTTTCATCTGTTCCAGAATCCAGGCGGTGTAAAAATCTATGACTAATACCTTGCCGGTTCGCCTACAGGCATTGGATGCCGAGATAATGCGATCAATGTTCTGTGAAGACGAAATCAGGAACGAGATATTCTGTTGCTGTTTAAGCACATCAACGATCGCCTTCTCTACATCGTCTTCAGTCTTAAACTCACCAAGCCCCCTGCGCATCATGGTCCCTTCAAGGAACATTGCATCAATATTTTGCGGTGGATTCTTAATCAGATTCTCGAACAGAAATCCTTTACGACCGTGCGCTCTTAAATCACCGCTGTAAAAAACACGGGGCCCTTGCTTACATTCGATAAAAAATGCGTAGGCTTCAGGAGTCGAGTGATCTACTAGATAGGGAGTGACTCGAAAGTCACCGATTTCGACAGGTTCTTTTGGATGGATATAGCGAAAATTGTTTTTCGGTAAAGGTTTCTTGAGAAACGGTCTGGGAGCTTCGATCAGCCCCTTGGCGAGTTCACCGACATACACAGGAATGGATGTCGGCAACTCTTCCATCAAACCATAATGATCCTGATGCGGATGACTGATCAGCAGAGCATCTGCCTTGATTTTCGAAATATCGAGATAGGCAGAACTTTCCGAAAGCGGCAAGCCTGCATCGAGCAGTATGGTTGTATTCTCTGTTGAAAGCTGGATGCAAGTTCCGCCAATTTCTTTGGAACCACGGTGAATTGTTACTTGCAAGGAATCTCCTCTCAATGATTGTTCAGTTGTTGTCTGTTTCGTATTTTTCATTCATTTCCCGACAGGTTTTCGCTATTTTATCTCTGAGTGAAGTTGGCTCAGCCACCTCCACCTGGCTTCCAAACCCAAGAATCCACCACTGCAACTGCGATGTATCGTGAACATCCGCTTCTAGTAAAACCCGTCCATCTTCTTGCAGCGTTAATCTCTGACTTCCGTTGATCGGCGATTCTTCAAGATGTCTGGCAATACTTGAATCAAAGAGACACTTCAATGGAATCGTCTCTTCGCTCTGTAGGAAACCGAAATTTCCTTTGTCGATATAGCGTTGAAGATCAAACTCCTCAGGTCTTTCTGAGGAATACTCAAGTAGTTGAGCTGCCTTGATCCGGTGCAAGGCAATCTGGCGAATATCTTCGTAATCCCAAAAGGTGCAGACCAGGTAAGCAATATTATCAACGAAGACCAATCCTAGCGGATGAATACGCCCTTCTTGCGCATCTTCCGAACCACGATTGCAATAAGTGATATCTATTTGCCTTTCCAGCAACAAACCATCGTAAACATTACTCAAGATAAATGAGTTGACCTCCGGTGGTTCCAAAGTCAGGTGACGTGAGATACGAGCTATTTTTTTCGGCCACTTTGCCAGACCGCCCCTATTTTGCTCACTGAGAACAGCGCCAGCTCTTTTACTGTAGGGTTTAAGGAAATGAAGGCAAGCCCCCGGTAGCATGTTGCTCAGATGGAGATCGACCATCTTGAAAGCCAACGCCGCATGTGGATCCATTCCGGGGACACCGAATGACGGAGCATTATCCATCCATTTCCATCCGGAAATACGTTCTTCATCGCACTGCAGGGGAAAATGACGGGAAAGCTCCTTTAGGTCCCTCTGAACCGTCCTCAAAGAGACATCGTGCCCAGCTCCCTGTAAGACGTCCTGGAAGTGTTTAGTTCCCCGTTTAATCCTATGCGACATATTGTTTAGCAACGTCCATTGCCGTTTTAAAGATTCGTAGTTTTTATTGCTCCCCATGACCAAGTCCTCTTCTGCTGCTCAAATAATTTGTCTCTTATAAAAAAACACAGACGAGTGTCAATTTGTGTCGCTCAACAATATTAGCACCTTCTAAGTATTTGTCTATTTTTTTAATAATTCAGCAAGAGACCCATTTTGTCGCGTTCGGAAGGCATATATAGGGACATTACAAGATGGAGGTAATTTTATGTTGGATCAGTTTGAACAGAATGTATTGCGTGGTTATCTAAAAAACTTTTTCTTTAAAACAACTCCCCCCAAGAAGGCGATGTCGGTCGCATGCGATTGGCTGGAAGAGAACTTCGAGTTGATCACAGCCCAAGAACCTTCCGAGGATTTTTTCGATCAGTTGTCCCAGTATCAGTCGGCGGTCAAAAATCACTCTGGGGTTAGATACTGTCAGATGCGCATTCTCTCGGAATTAAAAAGTATTCTCGAATCGGATATCTGTGATCCAAAACTCCCACCTGGGCAGGTTGAAAAAAATCTGACTTTACTGGGTAAAGAGTTGAAGTTAGATCCGACAGATCAAACACTCTTTGGGCTCATTGCCCGCTATAAAGTCAATATTCAACTTGAAGACCTTGCAGACAAATTAAGCCGAGAAGGATTTCCTCCACAGATGATCATCTCCTTACTCACCGGCTTGGATCGAAGCGTTATTGGTAAACGACTAAGTGCCGGTCAGCACTTGGTTTCCTCCGGGCTAATTCAACTAAAAACCTACAAAGGGAATGATATTACAGATCGCTTTGACTTGCCCGATGCGATTGCAGATGCGCTATTGAAATCGAGCGATAATCTAGACTGCTTCCGCACTCATATCCTTGGCACCCCAGTTAGTCCAGAACTCGAATGGGAAGACTTTCTTCATCTGGATGGTATTCCCGAGAGACTTGCCCTGTTTCTTAAAAAATCGATCCATAAGAATCTTGCGGGCGTCAATATCTTATTGTGGGGTTCTCCAGGAACGGGAAAAACAGAATTCTGCAAAACCCTCGCTCATAAAATAAAATGCGATCTATATGCTGTCGGTGAAACTGATGACGATGGTGATGAGCCGAGCAGAAAGGAACGGCTTGATGCACTAGGCCTCGCGCAGAGCCTGCTTCGTTATCAGCAAAAAAACTTTCTGATGTTTGACGAGATGGACGACCTCTTTGAGCGATCTCCTGTTTCGCAATTTTTTGGTGGTAAATTCAAAGCACCGTCCAAAATTTTTACCAACCGACTCTTTGAAAGTAATCACGTTCCAACCATCTGGATTATCAACGATGTCAACTCCCTAGATGAAGCCATCGTTAGGCGTATGTCTTTGGTTGTTGAAATAAAAAGTCCACCACGCAAATCACGGAAGCAAGTTTGGGAAAGAATCATCAACAAGCATGGAATCAATTTGCCTCCGCAGGACTTCAACGAGATCGTTAATCTTGAGATTTCCCCGGCTGTTTTAGACAATGCGGTCAGATTTGCTCAGGTCACCGGCAAGGGTCATGAAGATGTTATGTTTGCTTCCCGCGGAATGATCAAAGCTATCAAAGGCAAGTCCAGGCAGGTGAGGAAACAACCATCCTGTTATCGGCCAGAACTACTGAATACTGATATGGACCTTGATGCTCTTGGACACAGCCTCAGAGCTTCAGAACACAAACAATTTTCTCTTTGTCTTTATGGCCAACCTGGCACCGGCAAGACCGAATATGTTCGGCAACTTGCCAACCAACTGGGGATGGAAGTGCTGGTTAAAAAATCCTCTGATTTGCTCGGATCCTACGTTGGTGAAACTGAGAAGGCAATTGCTGCAGCTTTTCAGGAGGCAGTTGATAACGAAAGCTTTCTGGTTTTTGATGAAGCCGATTCTCTGCTCGGTGACCGTCGCCATGCTCTCAGGGGATGGGAGGTGTCACAAGTTAACGAGATGCTCACTTGGATGGAGTCGCATCCTTATCCCTTTGCATGCACCACAAACCTGATGGATCGCCTGGATCAAGCCTCGCTGAGACGCTTCACTTTCAAAGTGGGTTTCAATCCTCTAACGGATGCTCAAAATCGTCTTGCCTTTCAAGAATTCTTCGGTATCAACGCCCCGAAAACTATCGGTAAGCTTTCAAACCTGACCCCCGGGGACTTTATGGTTGTCCGAAACAAAGCCAGAATTATGGGTGTTCTAGGCAAATCGGAAAAGCTTGTTGAGATGCTTAATTCTGAAAGTTCTGTCAAACAGAGAAATGGTAAGCAGATCGGTTTTGACGTTTAAAAGCTCTATCTCCCCCTTTAAAAACTTACTTATATGCGTCTTTGACGCCAAGAGAATGAATGGGAAGAGACAGATGTCTACAATTTATTATGGGCATGAAAGAGAGTGGAAACTATCTGCCATCGGCTTTGGCTACAGGTTGGCAACTGGCAAAAGCCCAATGATTGGAGTTTTTTGGTATCACAAAGGCACCGTCTTCGGGAAAGCTACACATCTAGCAGATGGAGAAAATACAGGATGCAACTTTATCGATAGCCCTGATACTCATACTGATATTTGGGATCAGGATCGATCCATACGAAAAGGTTTCACTGAGCTATACGACATGGATTATTTCGAAGTTCCTCGCGGCCGAGTTATGTGGGACTTAAAAGATATTTCTGCAAGGATATTGATGGATTCGTCTCTCTTCAAAAAAGCTGTTCAGCAGAAGATTTTGCAATTCTTTCATCTTGAAAAAGTCCCTGTATCCTGGGGCCGAGATAACCACTACACAACTAATATTGATGAACTCAGTAAGTTATTTGATTATTGAGGCTAACAAGTATCGCCCCTTAGTGGAATTTAGCAGCGTTCTCAATAGAGATAAGTTTTGAACTACTACAACTAAAGTCAGCAAAGAAAGTCTGAAGATATTCAGGTTTTAAACCTACAGCCTAATAGACTATTGATTAGCTGATCCGCTTTACTTGCGCTGAGTACAAAGGTAGACTTCCTCACTTACTTTATCCTGAATCCGAGGAAGCTATGACCGCAGAAACCACGAATCACCCTTTTGACCAGCTCACCCCCGACTTCCTCATGGATGCGGTTGAATCGCAGGGTTATCGCTGCGATTGTCGGATTTTGACCCTCAACAGCTATGAAAACCGGGTCTACCAGATTGGTATTGAGGATAGCGAACCACTGATTGCCAAGTTCTATCGTCCAGAACGGTGGTCCGATGCCCAGATTCTGGAAGAGCACGACTTTACCTTGGACCTGGCAGCACAGGAACTTCCGGTCGTTGCCCCTCTCCGTAACGCAAACAAGGAAACCCTGCATCAATATCAGGGTTTTCGTTTCAGCCTGTCACCATGCAAAGGTGGCCACTCCCCGGAGCTGGATAATCTGGAACATTTGTTGATTATCGGCCGGCTTCTCAGTCGCATCCATCTGCTCGGTGCCAGTCGACCATTCCGCGATCGCCCAACACTCGATAGCCATAGCTTTGGCCACGAGTGTGCCACTTTTATTGCCGAAAAATTCATTCCAGATGACTATCGAGAATCGTACCAATCATTGACCCGTGATCTGCTGCAAC
>JAOZMV010000121.1 GCA_029934095.1 Desulfuromusa sp.
GGATCGGCGAGTTAGGGACCCCGGTCATTGCCCCTAACTTTTTTGCCGGCATTGCAAAGTTTCCCCTGTTAGCTATCCCGCTGTTTATTCTGGCTGGTTTTATTTTGGAACGTTGTGGCATTTCACAACGGGTGATTGGTTTTGCCAATTTATTGGTTGGTCAGCGTCGTGGTGGGTTAGCGATTGTTGCTATCTCTGTCTGTGTCTTTTTTGGGGGTGTTTCTGGTTCAGGGCCGGCCGATGCAGCAGCTATTGGCGCGATTCTTATCCCCGCTATGTATGCCCAGGGTTATGGTAAGGGTTACAGCGCCGCTTTGATTGCTGCTGCCGGTTCAACCGCAATTATTGTCCCACCAAGCATTGCCCTCATTGTTTATGGCGCGATTACCAATACCTCTATTCCGGCACTTTTTGCTGCCGGGGCAATTCCGGGTTTATTGGCCGGAATATCGTTATTGGTTCCTGCAGTCTGGGTGGCACGGAAAAAGGGTTATGGCGCTAATGTTACTGCTGCAGTCACTGAAAAGGAGTCGATTGGAAAGTCTTTTCGGGAAGCCTTTTGGGGATTGCTGGCTCCTGTCATTATTCTTGGCGGGTTATATGGGGGGATATTTACCCCAACGGAAGCGGCTGTTGTTGCAGTTTTCTACAGTCTGTTTTTAGGGGTGATTGTCTACCGGACTCTGAATTTTAAGGATCTTTATCAGATATTGGTTGATGCAAATCAGACCACCGCAATTGTTATGCTTATTATTGCTTTTGCCGGACTTTTTTCCTGGGCCGGATCGACTATCGGAATTCTGGATGTTTTGGCCAACTCCCTGATCGGGGCAAGTGACAGTAGTTGGGTTATCTTGCTGTTGATCAACCTGCTTATTTTTATCGCCGGAATGTTGATGGATGCCATCAGTGTTTTTTATATTTTTCTCCCCATTTTTATCCCTATTATGGACTATTTTGGCTGGGATCCGGTATGGTTTGGGGTAGTGATGACCCTGAATCTGGCTATCGGGCAGTTTACTCCACCGGTTGCGGTTAATCTTTACGTCACAACGCAACTGGCTGATATCCGCCTGGAGGAGACCTTTCGAGCTGTTATACCGATGGTTATTGCCATGTTGATTGCTCTGCTCATTGTCATCTTGTTTCCTGCTTTGTCCCTCTATATTCCCCGTTTTTTCGGCTTGATGTGAGCTGAATTTGTCCCTTCTATTTTTAAAGATCATTGTATCTGCCGGGCTGGTCTTGACCATTACTTTTATTGCTGAGCACGCAAGTACCCGTCTGGCAGGTGTGTTACTGGGTTTTCCCCTCGGTGCGGGTCTTTCAATGCTGTTTTTCGGTATTGAGCAGGGGGCTTCGTTTGCTGCCAAAAGTGCACTTTGGGGAATCCCAGGGGTTCTGGCAAGCCTCACCTTTGCCCTCGCATACCTGCTTGGGGTTCAGTATTTAAACGGGAAAAAGACGGTTACCATTATCTGCTGCGTCTTGTTGGGAATGGCAGGCTTTTTTGTGGCCTCTTCACTGATTTATCTTCTGATGCCAAAAGAGAGTTGGTTGAATATCCCGCTGACAATCATCGGGGTATTGGGCTTCGCATTTTTATTCAGAAAATTTCCACTTAACAGAATATCAGTTAAGGTTCCAGTCACTCCTCTGATTTTAAGTATCAGAGCTGGATTCACTGCTCTGGTTGTTTTGTTGATTACCGGGGTAGCTCAATGGATTGGTCCACAATGGTCGGGTCTTCTTTCCACTTTTCCCGTAACATTGCTCCCGGTTATGGTTATTTTACACCACCATTATGGTACTGATTCTCTCTTCACTCTGCTGCGCGAATTACCTTTTGGTCTGCTGGCGATTGTTGTTTTTGATTTTGCTGTAGCGGGGAGTTTTCCCATTTTAGATGTTGCAGGTGGAATGTTGGTTTCCTATGGAGTTGCATTTCTCTATCTGCTGATTTATGAATTGAAATTACGCAGCCTGCTGAAACAATATTTTTTTGCAGCTGCAGACTGACATTAAGGTTTTTGTTTCAGCTGTTTGGCCAGAGCCGCAAAAGGGGAGTGAGAGAGGCTGTCTTGCTTCTGTCGGTCGTCTGGATTGTCATCTTCGCGATCTTCCTGAACCCCGCGAGTATGTTCGTGGTCATGACAATAAATACACAGCAATGCCCAGTTGCTGCCACTCGGCGGGTTATTATCGTGATTATGGTCAACATGATGAACTGTCAGTTCGCGGATTTTCTGCCCTTCAAATTCCCGGCCACAGCGAGCGCAAACATGGGGGAATAGCTTGAGCGCTTGCTCCCGATAACCCGATTGCCGTTGTTGCTCTTCCTTACGCATCTCAGCAACGAGTTGACTGCGGTTTTCCGCACTCATTTTTTTGCTGTTGATTGACATAGTATCATCCCGACGGAAAAGATATTTAAACCCTGTCCCTTACATCAGTCTGGAAATTGTCCTGATGTGGTGATAGTGGACAAGATTAACTGGTGCGGCTATAGCAATCGAACCATGATCCTGTTTCTTCATACCCATCTATATAATCGGTCATATTGGTTGAATTGAAACCACCCATTAGCGCTGTGATCTCCTGCTGAATATTGATCAGAGCACTATCTATCAACTCTTTCTTAAATCCCGAAGCCGCTAACTTTAAAACCAGATTCATCGCAACAACCCGGCTGAAAACAGAACCCAGCTCAGTCAATTTACGTTGTGATAATTGTGGTTCCAGATTGAAATCGAAAAGTTGTTTCAGCCGGTCGGCGGCATGTTCAGTTAATTCTTGCTGTTGCAGAAACTGGAAAAAATTTCTCTGTTTCAGTCGTTGCATCTGTTTTTGAATAGCTTCTGCAATCTGAATATAGAGGATATCATTTGAACCCTCAAAAATCTGAAATGGGCGACTGTCAACGATGGCCCTTCCGGCAATGTGGTTCAAACGATAACCTTTGGCTCCAACCAGTTGCAGCAGTGATTGCGCCGAACTCTGCATCAGATCGGTGACATAAGTTTTAACTGAGTTTGCTTCCAGTCCATGGGGAGCCAGATTGTTTTCTACCCCGGCCCTTTGACTGCTGTTGAAACACATGGCAGAACAAATTGTGTAGGCCGACTGCAGGCGGGAGATTCGCTGCTGAACCTGATCATAGGTGAAGAGGCTTCTTCCTCCCACATGGCGTTCTTGACAATGGTTGACAGCCTCGTCCAACATCCGCTGCAGAAAGCCCATGGCCATACCGGTAAATTGCATCCGACTGCGATGGAGAAGATCCAGCATCATTTTTATTCCGGTACTGTGAGGCTGTAGCTTCTGTAGCGCGGGGATCTTGACATCGAGCCGATTACGCCCATAAGGGAGCAGATAAACACCAAGGTTCTCGTAAAATTCTTCAACGATAACATTTTGCTCTGGCGCGTTGACGTCACAAATAAAAAAATCGATGTCGCGCTTTAAATCTCCGGCAGCATTTTTTTGCCGGGCAGTAAGTAACCAGTAGTCTGCCCAGCCGGTCAAGCCTGCCCAGTGTTTGGTCCCCTGGATATGATATTTTCCGTTTTCCTCTGTATAGGAACTTTTCATATGCAGGGCGTCACTACCATAATCGGGCTCGGTAATCATCAGCCCGCCCATTTTTCTATTTTTCAGGAAATCGGTGAAAACTTTTGCTTTAGCATCCTCTTGCCCATATTTCCCGGTGGGTTGAAGAAATAGTGCCCAGTTGATACCAAATCCCAAAGAGAGGGGGAGCGATTCATAGCTAGCTGCTGCATTGAGAGCGAGCCCTTCGTGTATATGTCCCCCCCGTCCGCCATACTCTGCTGGAATATAGGTTGCCAGAGGATTGCTTGACATGATTTCACGTAAAATGAAAGGTGGCATGCCACGTTTGATGCTGAGTTGGTCAATATCACTGCGAACATGAAAGAGGTGATTGAGTTGGGTCTTAAATTCTTGGATAAATTGGGGAAATGGCACGTGCTCAGAAATGGCCGGGGTAACAGTTGCAGCAGACATGGGCGGACTCCTTATCGCATAGATGCCAGAAAAATTTAAAATCAGGTGGTATTCAAGAAAATAGTATTGAAATCGAATCGATAAGTAAACCGCCACCGCCTCAGAATTTATGGTTTAAACAGAAGAGCAGTGATTGGTTTCCCGACCAGTTATAAATCTAACATATAAAGTTTCTCCGGGCAGTATTTAATGAGCATATAAATAACAAAAAAGCCCCGATTTTCATCGGGGCTTTTTTGTCTAAATTGTTGAAATTAATATTAAGTATTTATATTTCTTTTAATTTAACGACCTACAACCTCATACTGTGGTGGCTCAGATACAAACATAATTGCACTCCCTTTATATGATGTTATGGGAAGTATACCACCCATTGCCGCTCTGCACAACATCGCGGGGGTAAATTTATCAAACAATCGCCTTCATCCCCTCCATCGTTTCCCGAAGAACTTCACCCACCTCTTCAACCAGGGTGTTGCGAATTTCAGCATTGACCTCAACCAGTAACTGATTGTCGATACCGTTATCTTTCAGATCAAGCCCCTTGCCGATCACGGCCGTATCCATTCTATCCATAAAATCCTGCAGCAGAGGGACACAGTCGTGGGCAAACAGGTAACAGCCGTACTCGGCAGTGTCAGAAATAACCTTGTTCATTTCATAGAGTTTCTTTTTGGCGATGACATTGGCAATCAGGGGGGTCTCGTGCAGAGACTCGTAATATGCAGATTCTTCCTTGATTCCGGCAGCGACCATGGTATCAAAAGCCATTTCCACGCCGGCTTTTACCATGGCTATCATCAGGATACCGTTATCAAAGTATTCCTGCTCAGGAATATCCGCAGCCTGTGCTTCGGCTTTCTCGAAGGGCTCATTGTTGGTCTCTTCCCGCCAGCGCAGCAGATCCGCATCGTCATTAGCCCAGTCGGCCATCATGGTTTTAGAAAACTCGCCTGAGAGGACATCATCCATATGCTTTTGGAATAGTGGCCCCATGATCTCTTTCAGTTCCTCAGCCAGTTCAAAGGCGATCAGCTTGGCCGGGTTGGAGAGACGATCCATCATGTTGGTGATTCCACCGTGCTTGAGTGCCTCGGTGGTGGTTTCCCAACCGTACTGGACCAACTTGGCGGCGTACCCGGAATCAATACCGGAAGCGACCATTTTATTGTAGAAGAGAATCGACCCGGTTTGCAGGACACCACAGAGAATAGTCTGCTCCCCCATCAGATCCGATTTAACTTCAGCTACAAAAGATGACATCAGGACTCCGGCCTTGTCGCCACCGGTACCGCAACAGTACGCCTTGGCAA
>JAOZMV010000122.1 GCA_029934095.1 Desulfuromusa sp.
GTTGATTCAGATAAGGGGTTAGCGGTTCTGGTCGGTGGTGTCGGGACTGGAAAGACCACATTGGCCAGGCGGATGCTCGATAACCTGCCGGTTGAGAAATATGAATCTTCACTGTTGGTGATGATCCACTCTGCCATTACCCCTGAATGGATCATGTCTCGTATCTGTGTACAACTAGGGGTGGGGAAGCCTGATCCCAATCCGTTAAAAATGTTAAAACAACTCTATGAACGCCTGTTGATGATTGAAGAAGAGGGGCGTAAAGCTGTTGTTCTGATTGATGAAGCACAGATGCTGCAAACACGGGAGTTGATGGAGGAGTTTCGCGGACTGTTGAATTTGGAAATACCGGATAAAAAGTTGCTTAATATCATTTTTTTCGGGTTACCAGAGCTTGATGATATTATGAAGCTGGATGCGCCGTTAGCCCAGCGGGTTGCTTTTAAGTATACTTTGAAACCCCTTTCTGCTGAGGAATCGTTGGCGTATATTGATCATCGTCTGCAAGTTGTTAACTGCGAAACATCCCCTTTTTCTACTGACGCCTTAGTTTTAATCCATGAATTTTCTGAGGGTGTTCCTAGACTCATCAACACAATTTGTGACAATGCCCTGTTTGAGGCTTTCTTACGTCACAATACTGAAGTTACAGCAGAAGTCATCAATAGTGTTGCTGAAGATCTTGGTTTATCTGCAGTTGATTCAACCGTGGCACCAGTCAGTGAGCAGGAAGACAGTTTAGATGTTAGTTTAGAAGATATTGAGATCGTCTTTGACGGGTTGGAAGAAAATTAGTATCAGGATATTTCCCGATTCAGAATTATTGTTTAAGCTAGCGGTCGGATAACATTTCGACCGCTAGCTTTTTTTTAACCATAAAGTCATAATAGTCCTCATGGAAACTAAAATACACGTTCTGCCTGAAGAATTGTGCAATAAAATTGCTGCCGGAGAAGTGGTTGAACGCCCCTCTTCGGTCGTCAAGGAATTGCTTGAAAATTCGCTTGATGCCGGTGCTTCAGATATTCTGATTGAACTGGAAGCCGGGGGGAAGCGTTTGATTCGGATCACCGATAATGGTTTTGGCATGAATCGCCAGGACGCATTTCTCTCATTTGAACGCCATGCAACGAGTAAAATCAGTACCGCTGCTGATTTGTTTGCACTTACAACTCTTGGTTTTCGTGGTGAGGCTCTAGCCTCCATAGCTTCGGTCTCCAGATTGCGCTTAACCACCAGTGATAACGATGCCGGGCTAGGGCAACAAATCTATGCTGAAGGTGGTAAAATTAAAAACGCTGGTGAAGTTGGGTTCCCGCGTGGAACAGCCATCGAGGTCAGAAATCTATTTTTTAATTTACCCGCCCGTAAAAAATTTCTGCGTAAAGAACAGACAGAACTGGGTCATGCGGCAGATGTTGTTACCAAACAAGCATTGGCAAATCCAGCGGTTAGTTTTCGTCTGCAAAACAATGAACGGATCATGCTTGATTTGCGGCGTGAAAAGGGGGTACGTGAGCGTGTTGCGGCATTGTTGGGAAAATCATTATTGCCTGATCTGTTGACTCTGGAGCGGCATAGTGGCGAAGAGTTACAGCTGACCGGATTGATTTCCCAACCGCAGTTGACACGTTCAGCAGCGTCCCACATCTATACGTTTATCAATGGCCGTTATATCCGGGATCGAGTTGTTCAGCATGCAGTTATGCAAGGCTATCGACATTTGCTGATGAAGGGGCGTTACCCGGTTGTGGTTTTGTTTTTACAGATTGATCCTGCGCAGGTGGATATCAATGTCCATCCAACCAAACATGAAGTTCGCTTTCGTGAACAGTCTCTGGTTCATGATTTTATCGCAGAGAGTTTGCAACAGACACTTCGTCCGGCAGAATGGTTGAGTCCGGCAACTGGTGATTTGCTTGTTGAGAAATCAAAAGATCACTCAACTCCGCCGCTGCAAACTCAAGCAGTTAACCCGGGAAACTGGGTGCAAGCTAGTGGTTCTGTCAGAGAACCCTCCGGCCTGTATTCGCAATCGGTGACAAATCCCGCGCAAAATCATATTTCACCCGCTGCTGTTGTATCTCCATCACCCCCCTCTTTTTATCAATCAACTTCAGTGGGGAAATCTGTAGACGCGGCTCAATATACCCTGCCTGGCAGCGAGGCATCGGGATTTTTTACCCGCTTGCAGATACTCGGACAGTATCATCAGAGCTATATTCTCTGTCAGGATGGTTCGGATCTGATTTTGATTGATCAACATGCAGCACATGAGCGGGTCGGTTTTGAAAAACTGCGTCTTGCTTATACCGCTGGAACAATTCCCAGCCAGACATTGCTTTTCCCCGAAGTGTTGGAGCTTGATTTTAATAGCGCCGTGGCTCTTGGTGATAATCGGCATGAATTAGAGAATCTTGGATTTGAGATTGAACCTTTTGGGGGAAAATCCTTTGCTTTAAAAGCAATTCCACAATTGCTGGGAAATAGGAACGCTTCTGGATTGGTTGTCGATGTGGCACTCGAACTGGAACGGGTCGGTCGCACGGGACAGCTACGTGAGTCCATCGATGAGATCCTTATTCTGATGGCCTGCCACAGTGTTATTCGTGCCAATCAGGCTCTGGCTACAGTTGAGATAAAAGCTCTATTTCAGGAGCTTGACAAGATCGATTTCAAGGCAAATTGTCCCCATGGTCGCCCGGTGATGCAGCGTATGACGCTAACTGAAATTGAACGTTTATTCAGGCGTCAATAATGACCCAGGCAGCAGAGCAAATACCGGTATTGGTGATCTGTGGGCCGACGGGTTCCGGTAAAACGGCTTTGGCCCTCTCCCTGGCTGAAAAAATACCACTGGAAATTATTTCGGCCGATTCGCGACAAGTCTATCGCCGGATGGATATTGGTACAGCAAAAGCGACCCGTCAGGAACAAACAGTCGTTCCCCATCACATGATAGATTTGATAGACCCGGATCAGAAGTTTTCTGTTGCAGATTTTGTTGATCAGGCGCGCCCGCTAATTTCAAAGATTGCAGCCCGGGGGAAGATCCCCTGTATTGCTGGCGGTACAGGTCTTTATATCCGTGCTTTATTAGGTGGGCTGGCGGATTTACCTTCCAGTGACCCTGAGTTGAGAAAGCGGCTGCATCAGCGTGAGGATGATGAGGGGGCGGGCAGTCTGTTCCGGGAACTGCAGCGGGTAGATCCTAATGCTGCCGCTGTCATTCATCCCAATAATCTTATCCGTATTGTCAGAGCGCTTGAGGTCTGTATTGTCAGTGGTCGAAAGATATCTGAGTTAAAAGCTGAGCATTGTTTTTTAGAACAACCCTATCGAGTCTTGAAACTGGCACCAGATTTTCCCCGTGATGAACTCTATGCGCGGATCAATCACCGTGCGGTACAGATGCTTTCAGCGGGATTAATTAATGAAGTCAAGGGGTTGCTAGAATACTACCCTGCTGATCTGAAAGCTTTCCAAACTCTCGGATACCGTGAGGTTATCCGCTATTTAAAATCTGAGATTGCCGCAGAGCAAATGCTTGAGGATATCCAGAGGTCCACTCGTCAATATGCCAAAAGACAGTTGACATGGTTTAGAAAAGATGGGGAAATTATTTGGGTTGATTCCTCAATGAAGTCTGGTAGAGTTATGGAATCTATTGATGAATTTTTACTTGAGTAAAGGAGAGGACATGCCTAAATCACCATTTAACATTCAAGATCAGTACTTGAATCAGGCGCGTAAAGAGCGCATTAAGGTTACACTGGTTATGATGACAGGGGAAAAACTGGAGGGGTACATAAAGTCTTTTGACAGCTTTTGTATCCTGGCTGAAAGTGTAGGTGATGTTCTCATCTACAAACATTCGGTGAGTACGATTACTTCAGCTGATGGTAGCTTTCGTTTACATGGCGGGCGTGATTAGACCATCAGAATACTGTTAGTGTTTTTTTCAGGGGCGGTTCCGGTGGTGCCGCCCTTGTTATTTTTCCAGCTTTATCAGAACAGAAAGAAGTTATGAATGTTAAGGGTTGAATCGGTTGAGTCTGGCAGTTATGCCGCAGAACTTGGACTACTTGCCGGTGATAGATTACTTAGTATCGATGGTCATGAGATCATGGATCTAGTTGATTACTATTTGCATATAGAATCAGAACATTTTTTGTTGACAGTTCTCAGGGAGAATGATGATCTGTGGGAACTTGATCTGGAGAAGGAACAACATGTTGATCTTGGGTTAACAGTCGAACATCCACAGCCGCATCAATGTGGAAATCAATGTCTTTTCTGCTTTGTCCATCAATTACCAAAAGGGATGCGGCAGACTCTCTATCTCAAGGACGAAGATTATCGTTTCTCCTATCTTTATGGCTCCTATATCACTCTGACTAACCTGAGTGAAGCCGATTTACAGAGAATTACCCGAGACAAGCTTTCACCGTTGTATATTTCCGTCCATGCGACCGATCATCTTTTGCGTGAAAAACTCCTTGGAGCAAAAATTCCAGAAATCCTTCCTCTGATCAAACGGTTAGTTTCAGCAGGAATTGAACTTCATTGTCAGGTGGTACTTTGCCCCGGAATCAATGATGGAACAGCGTTGCAGCAGACAATTGAGGATTTATCCAGTTTTTACCCGCAAATAGCCTCTATAGCGATTGTTCCTGTCGGCTTGACCCAGTATCGTAAAAAGTTACCCCATTTACAAAAAATGACACGGCAGGATGCGATCTCCTGTCTGCATTTAATCCACCGATATCAACAGGGTTTTTTACTTCAACATGGAACCCGTTTCGTTTTTCCTGCCGACGAGTTTTATCTGCTGGCAGAGCAACAGATTCCACCCTGCGCTGATTATGAAGATTTCCCACAAATTGAAAATGGTGTCGGCCTGATCGCTCAATTCCGCGATCAAGCTGCAGAGGTGTTGCTAGAAGTTGAAGCGTTGAAATTAGATAAAGTTACCGTAGTAACAGGTCGGCTGTTTCAGGATGAATTGCTTAAATACGCTCAACAGTTCAGTCTGCAAGCGGGGGTGGAACTGCAGGTTGTTGCCATTACTAATGATTTTTTTGGTGCAGATATCACCGTAACGGGATTGATAACGGGCAATGATCTGTTGCAACAGCTGAAGAATCTCTCCCTTGGAGAGGGTGTCCTGATACCCGAGATCATGTTAAAAGATGGGCAGCAAATATTTTTGGATGATGTCAATATTGAGACGATCAGAGATTCACTTCAGGTTCCCGTTATTGTTGTCGAAAACTCTCCCTGGGGAATCCTTGAGGGGGTGGAATTACTTGCTGATGGCCCGGTTGAAATTAT
>JAOZMV010000123.1:0-2581 GCA_029934095.1 Desulfuromusa sp.
GGTTTTTGCGGTGCGAACCAACACAGTCTTAATAACCCGTAAACTCTTGGGACAGCCCCCGATGACCCTGGGGACAGTCCCGAATTTACTACAAATAACGTTTTTTTGAGGAGAACTGCCATGACTGACACCAATAAACTCGGGCTGAAAATTCGTCAGCTTCGAGAAATGCGTGAAATGACCCTTGAGCAGCTGGCCGAGCAGAGCCAGTGTCCTGTTGACCTTTTGCGTCAGATTGAAGCCGGTGAACAGATCCCGTCCCTTGCACCATTGATGACCATTGCCCGGGCTCTCGGGCTGCGCCTCGGTACTTTACTTGATGATGAACCGCACGAAGGGGCACTGTTGATTCGGGGTGGCCAGTCACAGGACGTGATTCGTTTTTCGGGACAAGCAGCTCATGGATCAGGGAGCAATCTGGCTTTTCATTCCCTCGGGGCCGGTAAAAAAGACCGGAATATGGAGCCGTTTGTAATCGATGTCGAACCCAGCACCACCGAAGAGCCGACGTTATCGACCCACGAGGGGGAAGAATTTATCTACGTCCTCGAGGGGCACATTGAAATCAATTACGGCAAGACGGTATATCAACTCGAAGCGGGTGACAGCCTCTACTACGACTCGATCGTTCCGCACAACGTCCATGCCACCGGCAAATCAGCCCGCATTCTTGCGGTAGTCTACGCCCCACTCTAAAGAGAGGAAACAAGCGTGCCCTACACAAAGAAGACAATCGGCGCCTATTTAGAGGAGCAGGCCAAGCGACTACCTGATCATGATTTTATCGTCTACCCTGATCGCGATCTGCGTTGGTCTTTCAGTGACTTCAATGAGCGTGTTGACCATTTGGCCAAAGGGCTTTTGGCAACAGGTATTGGTAAGGGGGATCATGTCGGCATTTGGGCTTGCAATGTTCCCGACTGGACCACCTTCATGTTTGCCACCGCCAAGATTGGTGCTGTTCTGGTCACCATCAATACGCAGTATCGAAAATTTGAACTTGAGTATCTTATTAAGCAGGCCGACCTTACCGCCCTGGTGATCATCGACAGTTTTCGCGACCACAATTATCTGGATACCATCTACGAGTTGATTCCGGAGCTGCGCACCTGTCAGCGTGGGCATCTGCGCAGTGAGAAATTTTCAGAGCTGCGTTCCGTTATCTATATTGGTCAAGAAAAGCACAGGGGCATATACAATTCACGCGAGCTGCTGCAACTCGGCAGCCAGTGTGGTGATGGGCGCTACTTGAAAGTTAAAGCCTCCCTCGACTGCCACGAGGTGGTCAACATGCAGTACACCTCCGGCACCACTGGGTTCCCGAAGGGGGTTATGCTCAGTCACTATAATATCCTTAACAACGGCTACTATATCGGTGATCGGCAAAAGTTTACTGAGACCGATCGGCTTTGTCTGCCGGTACCGCTGTTTCACTGCTTCGGTTGTGTTCTCGGCGTGATGGCGGCCCTAACTCACGGATCTACTTTGGTACCGTTGGAGCTGTTTGATCCACTGATGGTGCTGGCAGCTGTGCAGAAAGAAAAATGCACCGCCCTCTATGGCGTGCCAACCATGTTTATCGCCGAGCTCGACCATCCGATGTTTGATATGTTCGATCTCAGTAGCTTACGTACTGGCATTATGGCTGGATCACCTTGCCCCGAAGAAACCATGCGGAAGGTGATTAAAAAAATGCACTGTACCGATATCACCATCGCCTACGGTCTTACCGAGGCATCACCGGTTATCACCCAGACCCGTACCGACGATTCAATTGCCCAGCGAACCGGAACGGTTGGCGCAGCATTACCAGAAATCGAAGTTAAAATTATTGATCCCGAAACCGGCGTTGAAGTTGATCAAGGGACCAGCGGTGAACTCTGCTGCCGTGGTTACAACATCATGAAGGGTTATTACAATATGCCCGAGCGCAACGCCGAAGCGATTGATGCCGATGGCTGGTTACATTCCGGCGATCAGGCCGAAGTCGATAGCGATGGCTACTACCGTATTACCGGTCGGATTAAAGATATGATCATCCGTGGCGGCGAAAATATCTACCCCCGTGAGATCGAAGAATTTCTCTACACCATGGATGGCATTCTCGATGTCCAGGTAGCGGGAATTCCCGATGAAAAATACGGAGAAGTGGTCGGTGCATTCATCATCCGTAAAGAGGGTGCCGATATTACCGAGGCAGATGTTATCGAATTTACCCGCAATCAGATTGCACCATACAAAAAACCCCGGCATGTCTTTTTCCTCGACAGCTACCCGATGACTGCCAGCGGCAAAATCCAGAAATATAAATTACGCGAGTTTGCTTGTACCGAACTCGACATTGAAGTAGCTGTTTTTACTGAGAAGGAAGAAGGAGAACAAAAGTGAGCGATAAACCTTCGGTAACTATTCATGCCGATCTGTGCAAAGCATGCGGTCTTTGCATTATCCATTGTCCCAAAGATATTCTGCAAGCAACCGACAAAATCAATGAGCTGGGTTACCCGATTACTGTGGTTGCCAAAGATGGTTGTATCGGTTGTGGTAACTGCTATTTAGTGTGTCCTGAGCCGGGTGCAGT
>JAOZMV010000123.1:2681-5282 GCA_029934095.1 Desulfuromusa sp.
AACAGGAGAAACTGTTTTGAAGAAATTAGTTAAGGGGAATGAGGCGGTAGTCATCGGTGCTCTGGTTGCCGGTTGCGATGCCTACTACGGCTACCCGATAACCCCGGCGAGTGAAATTGCTCAAACTGCCAGTGAACATTTTTTGCCACTGGGTAAAGTTTTTGTCCAAGCCGAATGTGAAGTGGGTGCCATCAATATGGTTTTTGGTGCTTCATCTTCCGGGATGCGGGTCATGACCGCCAGCTCCGGCCCCGGTATCAGTTTGAAGATGGAAGGCATCTCCTATCTTGCTGGCGCTCAACTGCCATGCGTTATCGTCGACGTGCAGCGTGTTGGTCCCGGTCTTGGCAATATCGGTCCCGAACAAAGTGATTATTTTCAGGTCGTCAAAGGTGGTGGCCATGGCGATTATCGTAATATTGTCCTTGCCCCTTCCTCAGTTGAAGAGACCTACCGGATGACCATCGAAGCATTTGATCTTGCCGATAAGTGGCGCACTCCGGTTTTCATACTGACCGATGCAACTTTAGGGCAGATGATGGAACCGATTGATGTCTGTGAAGAACCGATAAACAGAAGTGACAAGCCGTGGGCACTCAACGCCAAATCGGAAAGTAATGATAATTTAGTGACCTCTATTTATCTCGATTTCGACGATATGGAAGTTCATATCAATGGACTCCACGAAAAATACCGCCAAATTACAGAGACAGAAGCTAGAGCCGAAGTTTATGGTGCCGAGGATCCCGCTATCGTCTTGACCGGTTACGGCATTATCGGGCGGATGTTACGCAGCGTTGTCGATTCCCTGAACGAACGTGGCATTGCTGCAGCGTTGATTCGTCCCCAAACCCTGTGGCCGTTCCCCAGTAAAATTTATCAGCAGACAGTCAAATCGGGAGTGCCGGTATTGTCGGTTGAATTGAGCCGTGGTCAGTTTATAGAAGATGTCCGTCTGGCGCTGCCACAACATAAAGTAAAATGGTATGGCCGGGTTGGTGGTAATCTTCCCGAATTAGGGGAACTGGTAAGTCAGGCAGAAAAGTGTCTTAAGGAGGCTTCCAATGGCTAAAGTATACGAAAAATCACCCGCCTTCTTCGATACCTTCGAACGCAAGCCGAGTATGCAAAAGACCACCCACTATTGTCCTGGTTGTGGACACGGAACCCTGAATAAAATTATCGCTGACCAATTGACCGAACTCGGGTTACAGGATCAGGCTATTTTTGTCGGTCCGGTTGGCTGTGGTGTATTTATCTACTACTATTTTGAAAGTGCTGCGGTTTCGGCTGCTCACGGTCGTGCTTCCGCCGTTGCTACCGGTGTCAGTCGGGCTAATCCCGACAGTGTCACTATCTCCTATCAGGGGGACGGTGACCTCGCAGCAATCGGTACCAGCAATGCGATCCATGCAGCTAACCGGGGCGAAAACATGATTGTCTTTTTCGTCAATAATAACATCTACGGCATGACCGGTGGTCAGTTGGCACCGACCACTTTGATAGATCAAACTTCATCGACATCACCTTACGGTCGTAGCGTTAAAAATGATGGTTACCCCTTACGCATGGCGGAGATGATGGCAGGGTTGGAAGCGCCAACACTGGTTGCCAGAGTCGGGGTTAATAACCCGAAAAACATCCGTCAAGCAATCAAAGTCATCAGGAAAGGACTCGAAATACAACGCGATAAAAAAGGCTACACGTTTATCGAGGTTCTCTCTCAATGCCCCACTAACTGGAGGAAAGATCCTAAGGAAGCGTGCGAATGGATCGATGAGGTCGTTTCTAAACAATATCCATTTGGGGTGTTCAAAGATCTAACTGCCGAACGTGAAGCACAGGATCGCCCGTGCGAACGGCCCGAATTTTCCGCCGTAGCAAAACAGTTGGGTTTGGTCGAGGATGAAACAAATGGCAGTACCCAGATCGAAATAGCACAGAACAAACTCCAGTTTAAGTTTGCCGGATTCGGTGGACAGGGGGTGTTGTCGCTCGGAATGATGATGGCACAGCTGTCGATGCAACATAACATGGAAGTCACCTGGCTCCCCTCCTATGGCCCAGAGATGCGCGGTGGAGTTGCCAACAGTTCGGTGGTGGTGAGCAAAAGCACCATTGGTTCACCGGTCGTCGACTACCCCGATGTCCTGGTTGCCCTTAATCGACCCTCACTAGAAAAGTTTGGCTCCCTGGTCCCTGAAAATGGTTTGATTGTTTATAATAGTTCGTTGATCGATCAGGTTCCTGCCGATCTCAAAGGCAAGGTTTTCGCTCTACCAGCCACCGACCTGGCTTCAGAAGCAGGTACCGCCAAAGCGGCCAACGTCGTGGTTCTCGGTTTCGTTGCCCGAAAAATCGGCATGTTCGACTTGGCTGACATGGAGGCGTTCCTGCGTGAAACCTTTAAGAAACCAACTCTGCAGGAAATCAACCTTAAAGCGCTCCATGCCGGTTGGCAGGAGGCGGAGAATATTTGAACTGCCGCAAATGGAAATAACTCTACAAAACAAAAATCCTCGCCTTTTGGCGGGGATTTTTGTTATCTGGCAAGATGGAGTAAACTCGGAACTGTTCCGCATGGATGTAAAAATCCCCCTC
>JAOZMV010000124.1 GCA_029934095.1 Desulfuromusa sp.
AAAGTGACTCTTTCCAGGACAGCTGTTCCAGATAAGGAAGATGCTGCCACTGACAGCCACCACACTCGCCAGCAACTGGACATAGCGGCTGTTGACGCACGGGCGCAGGCTTTAAAATTTCAACAACTTCAGCTTGCAGAAAATTCTTTTTAGACTTGGTGACACGACAACTCACGGTATCGCCGACAGCGGTGTGGGGAATGAAAACCACTTGCCCCTGATGTCGTGCCAATCCGGCACCACCATTTACCATTGTCTCTACGGTGAGGGGTGAAATAATTTCAGCAATCCGGGGACGCTTCTGCACCGGCAAATTCAGCTTTTAACCTGATCGGGGGCAAACCGATCCTCGGCAAAAGTCAAGGTAGCAAAATAATCGTCAAGAGTTTCTTCCCGCCGGATCAGCTCCACTGAACCATCAGCACGCAGTAATAACTCTTTGGGGCGTAATTTGGCATTATATTGAAATCCCATCGCGTGACCATGAGCACCAGTATCGTGAATCACCAGGATGTCTCCCTCATCAATCTTCGGAAGCTCGCGTTGAACCGCGAATTTATCATTATTTTCACAGAGAGAACCGGCCACATCGTAGACCTGATCTTTGGGAGCATCCTCTTTGCCAATCACATCAATATGGTGATAGGCACCGTACAAGGCCGGACGCATCAACGCAGACATACAGGCATCCACACCAATATATTTCCGGTAAATATCCTTATGATTGATTGCAGATGTCATCAGGCACCCGTGTGGACCGGTCATGAAGCGACCGATCTCCATATACATCCGGGGAACATAATTATACTTCTTCTTAAAAGTATTAAATAACGTTTCAATTTCAGCAGCCATCGAATCAATGTCCAATGGTGCCTGATCCGGCTCATAGGGGATCCCCACCCCGCCACCGATATTGACGAATTCAAGCTTGATACCCAATTCAGATTCTATCAGTTCGGCAATCCCCAATACCATCTTGGCAGTTTCCACCATATAGGTGTAATCAAGTTCATTCGAAGCCACCATGGTATGCAGACCAAACCGCTTTGCCCCACGCTGCTGCGCCAGACGGTAGGCGTCAATAACTTGCTCGTGACTCAGCCCATATTTAGCTTCAACCGGATTCCCGATGATCACATTGCCGGTACGGCGTGGCCCTGGATTATAGCGGAAACAAATCAGCTCGGGGAATTCGGGAACTTTTTCGATCAGCGAAATGTCATCCAGATTGAGGACACAGCCCCCCTCTTCTGCTGCAGTTTTAAATTCAATCTGGTCGGTATTATTTGAGGTAAACATGATCTCTTCACCACGCGCACCAATCTGGCGACTCAATTTAAGTTCACCGATGGAACTACAATCAAAACCGAAACCCATATCGAACATTAATTGGAGAATGCGGGGATTAGGCAATGCTTTAACCGCGTAATATTCACGAAAACCTTCAACCCCTGAAAAAAGTTTTTTAAGATTTTCTCCCGTTTCACGAATACCAACCTCATCATAGATATGAAAAGGGGTACCATAATGTTCGACCAATTGTTGGGCAACGGGGAAAAGACGATCCTTAAAGCTCTGTGACATGGGCATGAAACAACTCCTTTTATGATGATAAACGGTTTAAATCTATTTTTCGGGTCTCTTTAATTGTATTTAAAACAATACTGGTTCGAGTCTGTTGTACCCCGGTCAGGGGACAAATTTCATCGGCAAGGATTCTTCCTAACTCACCATTATCAGCAACCCGCAATTTCAGCAGATAGCCATCTTCACCGGCAACCTGATGGACATCCTGAACCCCAGTCACCGCAGATAATGCGCTAGCCAGATCGGCACGACAAGAGGACTGGACACTGACTTGCACAAACGCCATGAGGCCCTGGTTGAAAGGCTGTGGATTCAAACGAACTTCATACCCTTCAATAATGCCACGATCTTCAAGTTTACGGATTCGTTCCAATACGGCCGAAGGTGCCATGCCAATCTGACGGGAAACTTCAGCGTTTGGAATTCGAGCTTTCTCCTGAAGAATCATCAGTATTTGATGATCAATATCGTCGATTATTCTTTTTGTGTCCATAAATAGAGAATATCATCCATTCTCCTAAAAATGTCAACCATTATAGTCAGTTTTTTATTAATGGTTATCTAGTTCATACAACTAATCTGCCACCAAGGCGCCAAGAGCACCAAGAAAAGCTGAAAGGTCTTTTTTGGTTTAAAACAAAAAACGGTTTTTTGCTTTTGGTCCTATTGGAGAGCTTGGCGTCTTGGTGGCCATATCATTGTTTTAAGAATAATCCTTCTCCATAAGGAAGAAGGTGGTCGCAGACCGAATGAGGAGGGGGAAAGCTGTGATGATGGGAAATAACTCTGCCCTTAAAAAACAGGGTACTAGACCAGGCCAAAGACTTTGGAAATAAGATAGGCAGAATAACCCAGATAGATGGTCAGTAGCAGCAGACCTTCCACCCGAGAGATTTGTTTTTCTCCACTAGAACCAACCCGAACCAGAAACAGAGCCAAGGTCAATAGCACCATGAGGAGAGAATCACGATAGAGAACCTCCCGGTCAATAGCCAACGGAGCGATCGCCCCAGCAATACCTACCACTGCTAATGTATTAAACAGATTAGAACCGATAACATTACCGATAGCCAGATCATGCTCTCCTTTACGAATTGCCGCGAGAGATGAAGCTAGTTCGGGTAAAGAGGTGCCGAGTGCAACCACAGTCAAACCGATAATCAAGTCACTGACACCAAAACCCCGGGCAATTTCAACCGCCCCCCAGACCAGCAGACGCGAACTTGCCACCAGCAGCAGCATACCAACGACAAGCCAGATTAATGCAGCCCGGCGCGACATAGGTTCATCTTCAAGAACATGATCAACATCACTAGCTAAACTGTCCTGCCGATGGCGGAGACCAAGCCAGATTGACCAGCCCATAATAATGGCAAAAACAAACAATAGAATCCAGGCATCAGCTCGACCGAGATAGAGATCAAACAGGAGGAGAGCCCCTAAAAGTGTCGCCACCAGCAGAACTGGCAATTCTTTACGCAGCACACCAGATTTGACAGTTATCGGGCTGATCAATGCAGTCAAACCCAGAATCAGGGCAATATTGGCTATATTTGAACCGTAAGCATTGCCAAGTGCCAACCCGGGATTTCCCTGTGCCGCAGAGATTGCTGAAACAACCATTTCTGGTGCTGAAGTCCCAAACCCAATCACCACCATCCCGATTAACAATGGTGGCATTCCGGCATACCGTGCTGTCGCAGCAGCCCCCGCAACAAAACGGTCAGCACTCCAGACCAGCAAGATTAACCCACAAATAAGTGCAACTGCGGGCAAGGTGAGTGACATAGGTCGCCTGTAGATTAAGGGGATAAAAATAGTCTGGGGACAGAAATCAATTCTGTCCCCAGTAAAATGATATTTCCAAAAGTTGGATACTCAAAAGGTAAAACCCGAACCGGGTCTTAACGCCGTGGGCCTCAGCCAAACACCGGGCTGCAAGCCTTTCTTGCCGCCAGCGCTTTTATCCGTTGTTTTTCCAGATAAACATGATCCTGCTCCAGATGGCACTTCTTATACTTAAGACCGCTATCACACCAGCAGAGATCGTTCCTTAACGGTAATATCTCTGGTGGTGGCGAACCAAGATCTTCCTTGTCCTCACTTTTAAAAAGTCGACTGAACAGACCCATACAAATACTCCTCATAGCAAAATCGATAGATCAGAGGAATATATAGAAAAACCGACAGTGAAACAAGAAAACTTTCTGCAACGACAACCTCTTTTCAACCGCAATAATGCTAATAAGACTTACGGTAAAACGTATGGTGACATTTTGGGCAAGGGGGAATTTTTGCAGTTTTCTTCATATGGATCACTTCGCCACACTCTTTACAGGTCAGCGATCCGGGGCTGGTGATCTCACCGGTTTTAAATTCTAAATTACCTTCTGATTTTTTTGCCCAATCACCCAGAGTTTCGGCTGTATTCGACAAGATCCTGGAAAAGATACTTTTAGCGCCAACACCAATCCGTTTGGGATCAACCGCTTCTTTGACGTTCGTTTTACCTTTACTCGCACTATCAACAATATGCTGGATATCACGTTTCACATAGGTTGATATTTTTTCAGACTGTTCCCGCGTAAAGTTTCCAGCCGAAGACCAATCATCCTGTACCCGTTTCAACGCCTCATCCAGGGTTTTTCGACCACTTCCTACTAATTCTTCAGTCTGTGAAACCATTTTTTCATACAAACTGACATCATCCTGATTATCTTTGTTCTGATTACTATCTGTCATGGGTTCGCTCCTTTTCATTCTCGATTAAGAAAGATACTTTCAATAAATAAAACTCTTTATTATAGATTAACAGATTTCTCTCAAATGTCATACAAAGCTTGAAACAAAGAGATCAACTATTTATTCGTTTCAGCGGGCATGCAACCAAGGATGAAACCGACCAGTAAACCGAGAAGAGTCCCTGACCAGGGACTGGATGTAGGACCTCAGGTACTGCCGGCACATTGACCTAAATAACCAAGTAGTGCTCCCGACAAACCACCGATAAGGGTGATGACTCCTATTTTTAAAAACTGTTTTTTCATTCAGTAGTCCTAGCAATCAAGCAAAAAGTTCTCTTCACAATATTTCTCGTCCTCATCATCTGCCACAAAGAACAATACCAGAAAAATCAAAAAGCCCAGGAGGCTGTTTAACAGCCTCCTAGATAACGCGACAAACTAACTGAATTTCTGCCAACAGTAAAGCCATAGTCGGTTCCGTCATTTTTTTCTACAGGTAGTTGAAATTCTGGAAATCTGCGATATAGTGTATATAGCAGGAAAGGAGGAACGCCTATCGAAGAGAAAACAGCGCAGTTGAGCAGGTATTCCATCAATTCGGCACTGAGAGGTTCCGGATAATCCCGTGATCAGGGAATTTAATCATTCAATACAGAAGGCTCGCGCAACAGTGGCGAGCCTTTCACTGTATATGGAGAGACAAAAGTTATTGATCGCCGGGAAAAGTACCAAATGCCAAATAAATAAAGCCGACCAAAACCACATAAAAAAAAGCGATAAACAGCCCACGTGCCACAAATTTCGCAATAAACTCCCCCACCTTTGAGGGTTTATTTTTATCCAGAATAAAAGACCAGATCATTGCTGAAATAACCGCAATAAGAATACCGACTATGTAAATAGTTTCAGGATTTGGCATGA
>JAOZMV010000125.1:0-3306 GCA_029934095.1 Desulfuromusa sp.
AGCTTAAATCGTACCTTGATAATATCATCAGCAACCAGTCGATAACCACGCAGAATCAGCTCAAGGGCACACTCACTTTTCCCGACTCCGCTTTTACCCTGAATCAAGACGCCGACACCAAGGATATCCACCAGCACTCCGTGCAGGGTTGAGGTTGGCAACAGACGTTCTTCTAAAAAACGGGTCAGAAGAGCTATAAAGTTTGAACTGAGATGTTTAGTTCTAAGAAGTGGTGTATTGCCAGCTTCAGTATATTCGATCAGATAGTCCGGGGCTTCCTGGTTTTTAGTAATGATCATGCAAGAAAGGTTCTGACGGCAGAGCCCACGAAGCTTTTCAATAGCTTCGTCCCGGGGCATGGTCGTTAGAAAACTCAGCTCAGTGGAACCAATTATTTGCACTCGATCGGGATGCAGACTGTCGGTATAACCAGCCAGTGCAAGTCCAGGCTTCTGAATCCTTGGAACCGAAACCGTATTGGATAATCCCCCGGCACCGGACAACAGCTCCAGATCAAGCCCGGACTCTTTTTCATCAAGCATTTCCTGAATGGTAAGTTTTCGCATAATTTCAGAACCTGATCGGTCACAGAACCGGTAAGTAACTGCTTAAAATCAACCCTGTTCCTCTTGGTCAAGAATAACCTGGTAAATAGCTTGCCGGTCAGGAGCATCCATCAGTTTTTTCCTAACAGAAACATCTTTCAACAATTTGGAAATTCTAGCCAGAGTCTTCAGGTGGACACCGACTGATTCTTCAGGGGCAATCAGCAAGAAAAACAGATACGCTGGTTGTCCATCCATAGATTCAAAATCAACCCCTGAATGACTCCGCCCAAAAACCAGTTTCAGCTCAGGAATCCCTGCTAATTTACCGTGAGGAATTGCGACACCATCACCGATTCCAGTACTACCAAGCCTCTCTCGCTCTTGCAGAACGGCAATCACATCATCCCGGCTTAAAGATGGCTCACAGGAGATCAACGAATCAGTCAACTCGATGAGGGCTTTAGGTTTATCTTTAGCTTTTAAATCGGCAACAATAGCCCTTGAATCCAGCAGTTCAGATATTTTCATAATCACAATCTTATCAGGTCAGAAATAGAAAAAATGTGGGTCTTTATCTCATCTCAAGAAAAAGACCCACGGCAAATTATTAACTCCCCTGGGGGACGATCAAACCATAATTTCCGTCTTTGCGCCGATAGACGACATGCATATCTTCAGAATTGTCATCGGTAAAAGCGAGGAAATCTTTATTCAGAAGATCCATCTGCATAACCGCCTCTTCCACCGACATTGGTTTGACAAAAAATGAGTGGCTGCGGATAATTTCAGGGCTGTCACCGTCATCATCAACACTCGCTGCGGCAAAAACAGTCTTTTCCAGCCGCCGTTGAATGCCATTACCCCCCTTATGCCGCTTGAGCTTATCTTTATAACGCTTCAGTTGCCGCTCGATTTTATCCACCATTAAATCGATGGCAGCGTACATATCTTCCTTACTCTCGGTACTTTTCATGGTCAACCCTTTGGCAACCATGACCACCTCGGCTCGATGATTTATTTTTTTCTGCACCGACAAAACCACCTGGGCATCAATCGGCTCCTCGATGTACTTTTTAACCCGGGCAAGTTTCTCTTCCACATAATTGCGAAGGGCGTCACTGCTCTCCATGTGACGGAAGGTAACGGCAATTTGCATAGGGCAGCCTCCTTGTTTCAACAGACTCCGGCATGGAATCTGGATTAATCTAACTATAACGCAGAATCATCCCCGGGGCATCTCTTCGCCTCGGAAAAGTCAAATATAGCTACTTTTCAGGGGTAAAAATATCCACGCACATCAAAATAACCTCTTCCGCTCCGTTGACGAGCCCAGGCCAAGCATTTCCCGATACTTGGTTACAGTACGGCGAGCAATATTAATATCCTGTCCCTCCAGAAGACCAACAATCTTCTGATCCGAATATGGTTTTTTTGGATTTTCTGTAGCGATAATCTCTTTGATACGACTCTTGACACTCTCCGAGGCTATTGCGTCGCCATCAGCGGTACTGATCCCGCTGTTAAAGAAATACTTCAACTCAAACAACCCTTGTGGCGTCTGCACATACTTGTTCGTCGTCACTCGACTGACCGTTGATTCGTGCATCTCAATATCATCTGCAACATCACGAAGGACGAGAGGCTTCAGGTACTCAATCCCATGATCGAAAAATTTCCTCTGAAACTTAACAATACTCTTGGTAACCTTATAGATGGTTCGCTGACGTTGATGGATACTTTTGATCAACCAGACCGCACTGCGCATTTTCTCCTGAATATACTCCCCGGCTTTCTTATCAACAGACTTTGAATCAGTTAATGCATTGCGGTAAAAAGAGTTGATTCGCAGATTCGGCAGACCATCATCATTCTGCGTCACAACATATTCATCATCGACCTTATGGACAAAAATATCTGGAGAGATGTAATGAACATCCTCCTCATTGTAAGCTCTTCCTGGTCGCGGATCGAGACTGGAGATCATTTTTGCAGCACCCAGTACATCATCCAGAGAAACTTTGAGTGCTTTAGCGATCACTGGATATTTACGTCCTTCAAGTTCGACAATAAAATCACGTAAAATGGTAGCGGCCAAAGAATCTGACAGTGCCAACCGGTCCAGTTGCAACAGGAGACATTCCTGAAGATTTTGACCGGCGACCCCCGCCGGATCAAACTGCTGCACTCGTTTAAGGGCTGACTCAAACACCTCCAGATCAGCTTCTGAAGCTGCTGCCATCTCCTCCAAACTGGCATGCAGGTAACCGATATCATCCAGGTTACCGATAATTTCAGCCGCGGCCAGGCGTTCTGCTGCTGTAAAGGAAGAAAGATTGAGTTGCCACATCAGGTAATCCTTCAGACTCTCCTGGCGGGTCAACAAACTTTCGTAAGAAGGGCGATCCTCATGATCTTCATAGCTGTTGCGAGTATCACTGCTGTTGAGACTGTAGCCTTCAAGATAGGTCTGCCAGTCGATATCATTCATCCCCTCCGAATCGGCTTTGACTTCCTGCTCGGGAGCAGCCTCTGTCAAAGTGACCGCTTCCCCCTCAAGGTTAGCGACCCCCTCTTCACGTTCCTCTTTTGTCTCGACCCCCTCTTCAAGCAGTGGATTCTCGGCCAGCTCTTCAGTCACAACATCAACCAGTTCCATCCGCGACAACTGCAATAATTTGATTGCCTGCTGCAGCTGGGGCGTCATCACCAGTTGTTGACTGAGTTTAAGCTGTAGTCGAAGATCAAGAGCCATAAAGTT
>JAOZMV010000125.1:3406-5238 GCA_029934095.1 Desulfuromusa sp.
GCGACAGGGCTTGCAGCAATCTCTTCAGGAGTTCCAAATTCAAGCAATTTTCCCTGATTCAAGATATAAGCCCGGTCGCAGACCCCGAGAGTTTCGCGAACATTATGATCAGAAATCAGAATACCAATTCCGCGCGCTTTAAGCTGGGAAATAATCGTCTGAATATCGATTACTGCAATCGGATCGATTCCGGCAAAAGGCTCATCCAATAGTAAAAAAGCCGGGTCAAGCACCAGTGATCTGGCAATTTCAACCCGACGACGCTCTCCCCCGGAGAGGGCATATCCTTTCGAATCAGCAATATGACCAATATTCAAGTCATCCAGCAACTCTTCCAGACGCTGTTTTTGCTCCCCTTTGGTCAATTTCAGAGTTTCAATAATTGCCAGTAAATTGTCCGCCACTGTCAACTTGCGAAAGACCGAAGCTTCCTGTGGCAGATAAGAGATCCCGAGACGTGCACGCCGATACATTGGCAGATCAGTAATGTCCCGATCATCCAGAAAAACTCTCCCTTTATCCGGCGTTGCCAACCCGACCACCATGTAAAAACTGGTTGTTTTCCCAGCCCCATTTGGCCCCAGCAGACCTATCACTTGCCCGGAGTGAACCTCCAGATTGACCCCGGAGACAACCTCACGACCGACATAGGTTTTATACAATTCGGTTGCTTTAAGAACTCTGCTCACGGTTTTTCCTTTTTCTCTTCGGGAACAACAACCGCCTTAACCCGAGTTTTTTCAGAACCTTTAATCAGAATCCTGTCTTCTTTCATAAAAAGGGTCATTTCATCCCCAGAGATCTTGTTCTTCCCCTCGATCACCACAGCATTGCCAGTTAAAACCAACACCTCATCTTTTTGATAAAAAATCGCCTTTTCTGCAGTAGCAACCCGGCCAAGCTGAACAAATCGCACCGCACCCATCGCTTCCAGGCGATCCACCTCATCTTGGTTTTCTTGCAAATAGATAATCAGTTTCTCTGCATAGAGGGTCATGTCACCCTGTTGTGCAACGACATCCCCGGTAAACACAGATTGCCGCTGTAATTGCAATACTTCCAATTGTTGTGCCGTGATTTCAATCGGCTGTTTTCGATCCAACTCCGGCTCTACCTCGTCCGCAAAGGTAGCCGGGACACAGCAGCATAAAGTAGCAAAAGCCATCAACAGGAACAATCTAGCCATCATTTACTTCTTCTCCCCGGCTGCCGGATACAACAACATCCGCACCTTATCCTTCACCAGCATGCGCCCCTGGTCGATATCGATCTGTAGCCCGGCACCGGTCAATTCCAAAGTAGGAGTGAGAAACCGGAATGGCTCTTCAGTGCTCAGCTGACGAATCTGATCATCATAATGTAACCGCTCGGTAAAAAGTTTCTCACCGCGATCAGTGGCTATTATGACATTCCCCCAAACATCAACCTGACGTGTCTCCTGGGCTAATTGTCCCTGCTCCGCCTGCAAGTTGACATCACCAAACTGTCCAGCTTCATAAAACAGCAACCTGACTGCTGTAAGTTTTGCCAGACCGCTATCGCGCTCGTATTCTGCAGTATCAGCATCGAGAGTCCAGCGCCGTTGCCCCTCTTCACTCTGGGTATAATGGAGATCTGCAAGTGCAAGGTCAATATTTTCCGGCAACATGCTAAGGAGCTCTTTCGGGCTCTGCTGCTGCAGATGACGATAAATAACTGTCGTTAAAACGACACTGGAAATCAGAATAAGAACCGCTAGCAAGCGCCTAAAATTAAACATCAGCCCATCATGAAAGCAGGGTCAAAATATCTTTTTGTTAATTCATCCCACTGACCTGAAGCTCGTACCAACA
>JAOZMV010000126.1:0-2217 GCA_029934095.1 Desulfuromusa sp.
GGAATTTTCAAGCTCTCACCAGTGATGGCTCTGGTTGCCGTCTGGTCTCACTCTGTGGTTCTGTTCCTGTTTGCTTCGCAACATCTGGAACAATTACTGCTCAACCTGGGATTGCCAACACTGCCATTGGTTCCTGTCTCCAGTTCGCAGGCAATTGTCGGAGCTGTGGTTGGAATGGGTCTACTCAAGGGGAGGCATAATATTCGCTGGAGAACGGTTGGAGAAATTGCCGGCAGTTGGATAACCACTCCCATATTTGCCTGTCTGATCAGCTTTGTCTGTCTGTTTATCCTACAGAATGTCTTTCAGCAGACAGTTTATCTGCCGTAAAAGAATCAAAAACTTTAACGGAGAGACGCAGAGTTGGAGAGCCGGAGAGAAAAACCAAAACAATCAACCTTGCCACCAAGACGCCAAGAGCATCAAGGAAAATCAAAACCGTTTTTTTTGGTTTTAAAACCTCATAAACACTTTTGACTTTGGTTCTCTTGGTGAACTTGGCGTCTTGGTGGCTATCCCTGGTTTTAAAGTTTTTCTCTCCAACTCAGCGTCTCTCCGTTAAAAGCTTTTCCTGACACCTTCATCCCTGACATCTCAACCCACTGCAATTTCAAATTGCTCAATATGAAATCCCGGGCGTGAGTTGATCGAAACCGTTCGTCCGTAGCGCTGTTCCAGTTCGTCCAGTCCACATCGTTCTTCATCAATCAACAGGCCGGTAATTTCCGGATGGGCCAGCAGAGTCACATCTCCCGCTGGCAGATCGGCCATTTCACGATGCAGTTCGCGCAAGATCTCGTAAATGATCGTCAACTTCCCCCTGACATATCCCTTCCCTTCACAGTATGAACAGGGTTCACAGAGGGTCCGACCAATACTTTCCCGCACCCGTTTACGGGTCATCTCGACCAAACCGAGTTCGGAAATCTTTAAAATATTGGTTTTGTTTTTATCAGACTTTAACGCCTCTTCCAGCATCGCATGAACCTTCTCGCGATGAGCTTCTTTTTCCATATCAATGAAATCGATGATAATCAGACCACCAATATTTCGCAGTCGCAGCTGAAAAGCGATCTCTTTGAGAGCCTCGAGGTTGGTTTTTAAAATCGTATCTTCAAGGTTGTGTTTACCCACATAGCGCCCGGTATTGACATCAATGGCAACCAATGCTTCAGTCTGCTCAATAATGATCGAACCACCACTCTTTAACCACACTTTCCGCCCCAGAGAACGGGAAATTTCGACCTCCAGGCCATAGGCATCAAAAACCGGCTCGTCCCCTTTGTAGAGTTCAATGCAGTAATTTAAGCGGGGCATAAATGTTCGCAGAAAACGGACAATTTTATCGTATTCTTCGACGTTATCGACAACGATCCTTTTGACATCTTCGGTCAGAATGTCACGCAAAACTTTACTGGTCACATCCAGGTCTGAATGGATCAGGCCGGGGGCGCTGACTTCGTCAATCCCCCGACTGAGGTTCTCCCAGAGACCGACCAGAAACTCCATGTCATGGCGTAGGTCACCTTCACTTTTACCCTCTGAAACTGTCCGCACGATAAAACCGGTTCCGGGTGCCCGCATCGATTCAACACTCTGTCGCAACCGTTCACGCTCCTCTTCACTCTCGATCCGACGCGAAATTCCAATGTGGTCAACCGTCGGCATATAGACCAGATGTCGCCCCGGCAGAGAAATGTGTGAAGTAATTCTGGCCCCTTTGGTGCCAATCGGTTCTTTGGAAATCTGGACCAGAAGCTCCTGCCCTTCAGTGAGAAGATCTTCAATTGGTGGCAACGGTGGTAACTCGGCACACCCATCGGGTTCCAGTGTATCTTCGTCCCCCTCGATGCTTCTTTCAAGCTTCTCCATTTCATCCAGCACATCGGCAACGTACAGAAATGCCGCCTTCTCCAGACCGACATCAACAAAAGCTGCCTGCATTCCCGGCAATACCCGGATAACCTTCCCCTTGTAAATATTCCCAACAATCCCCATTTGCCGATCCCGTTCAATATAGAGTTCGGCAATATGGCCACCTTCAAGCAGCGCGACCCGGGTTTCGTGGGAGGTGGTACAGATGACCAACTCCTTTGTCATAATCTTCTCCTGTTTCTTTATCTATATGTTTAAAGTGAAAACTTAAAAAACTATTTTTTAACGGAAAAACTACTTTTTAACGGAGAGACGGAGAGTTGGAGAGAAAAACCAAAACAA
>JAOZMV010000126.1:2317-5152 GCA_029934095.1 Desulfuromusa sp.
CTCTCCACCTCTGCGCCTCTCCGTTGAAGCCTTTGATTTCCTCCGTATCGGGTGATTATCAGCCCTTCAGAGTAATCCCGGTTTTTCGCATCCCCAGCCGGCGAACCACCTCGACCTCTATTTCAAGAAGGTTCGCAGCAACTTGTAGCGGACTCCCTTTGATCAGTTCGATATGCAACTCAGCACCGACTTGAGAGAGTTCGAGAACATCCGGGCGGATATCAATTTGCTTTTCAATCCCTTTTTTAACGCGCGAAACCAGAACCTGATCCGCATCCAGAAAACTGACAATCCGGTCACTCAGATTCTCTGACAGCGACTCTGGCAAAGGGACACAGTAGCAACTGGAAGCAACACTGGCCGAAGGGGAAGGAGATTTCCAGGGAATAATTTCAGATTCAACTATTTTGAACCCCTCAGGAAGTTGAATATTAATCCCATCTAGAACCTGATCTGCAGGAACATGAGACAACAATTCCAGATCAACCAATTCTGCTTCACTGGACACCCCCATCGGCAGCGCCTCCAGATAGGAGATCTTCGGCATCGGGTGGAAGCCCTGGGAAAAACGGATCGGCAGTTTCGCCCGGCGCACCGCACGCTGAAACATTTTTAGATATTCGAGATGGCCAACCATTCTGGCACGTCCCTGTTTGCTTAATTTGAGGCGAACCCGGGTCAGTTGTTCTACAACAACCGGCGACTCTTTCTCTACAATCGCCACGTCTTGCGCTGAATCAATCTGCCGCATCCGCAACTCTTTAAAGTCACAAAGATCACAACCATGACAACTTCCGTCCCGGCAATCAAGAGTTGCGGTGCCAACAAAAGCTTTATGTCGCTCAGCCAAAAAGAACTCTTTCGGCACCCCGCAATCAATGTGATCCCAGGGGAGAATTTCACCCTCGTCACGCTGCCGCAGATACCAGCCTGGCTCAACATCACAATCGGCGAAAGCTTGTTGCCATAGACTAAAATCGAAACATTCCCGCCAACCATCAAAACGGCAGCCAAGTTCTACTGCACGTTCTAAAACAGCGGACAAACGTCGATCACCGCGAGAAAAGACCCCCTCTAGAAACGAAGATTCAGCACCATGGTATTTGAAACGCAACTTCTTTTTAGTGAGACCATCACGCAGTAGCCGTTGTTTACGCAGGGTCTCCTCAATGCCGATTTGTTCTTCCCACTGGAACGGGGTGTGCGATTTCGGAACAAAGGTGGACACGGCAACATTGACATCATGACCGCCGGTCCCCTTACCGCTTCTTTTAACCTGCGCCGCCAGTTCTATCAACTCCTGCAAATCGGTATCGGTTTCTGTCGGCAGCCCCATCATGAAATAGAGTTTGATCAAGCGCCAGCCTAACTGAAAAGCATTGTGAGTTGTTTCCAGAAGGTCTTCGACACTGATCCCTTTATTGATCAGTTCCCGCAACCGCTCGCTTCCCGCCTCCGGAGCCAGGGTAAAGCCGGTTTTACGCACCTTTTTGATCTCTTCCATCAATTCGGGAGTGAGGGAGCCAACCCGCAAACTAGGCAAAGAAACGGCAACTTTTTCATCAACATATTTTGCCATCAATTGCTGTAGCAGCGGTTCTATACAGGTATAATCCCCGGTTGACAGAGAGAGGAGAGAAATCTCTTCATAGCCAGAATTTTCCAGTGATTCAGCAATCAGATCTTGAATCTTTTCAGGGCTACGCTCCCGTACTGGACGATAGATATAACCCGCCTGGCAGAACCGGCAACCCCGGGTACAACCCCGGGTAATTTCCAGAGCAACCCGGTTATGCACTGTCTCCATAAATGGAATAATCGGTCGGGTCGGAAATGGCGCAGTTTCAAGATCATTAAGAAAACGGCGCCGAACTTTATCATAGCCCTGCTGGAGAGGTGTAATTGTCTCTACGCAACCATCTTCCTGATAGCTGATATCGAACAGCTGAGGAATATAAAACCCCTCCCTCCCGGCCAGTTGCTGCAGCAACTTCTTTCGGCTCCAATCCTCCTGTTTGGCACGACGGACTAATTCAACCAGTTCAACAACTGCCTCTTCACCATCACCAATCAACGCCACATCGAAGAAATCGGCCAGGGGTTCAGGATTGAAAGCGCAGGGGCCGCCAACAACAATCAGGGGGGCATTTTCGTTCCGCTGTTCTCGTCTCAGTGGAATTTCACCCAGATTAAGCATCGTCAGCAAATTGGTATAACTGAGCTCATATTGAAGTGTAAAGCCGATAATATCGAATTGATTTAAGGGCAAAGTCGATTCGAGGGAACAGAGAGGCTGTTGATTGTCACGCAACCACTGTTCCATATCGGCCCAGGGGGTATAAACCCGCTCAGCGGCAACCCAATCGAGACTATTGAGGATATTGTAGAGAATTGGAAACCCAATATGGCTCATTCCCACTTCGTAAACATCGGGAAAAGCCAGTGCCATCCGTACCTCGATACCAACATCATCCTTGCAGATACTGCCAAGTTCCCCACCCAGATAACGGGATGGCCGACTGACCTGCATCAATGCTTCTGTTTGATCTCTTTTCAACAAGAAATTACCTTCTGTTTATTTGTCCGGGGACAAGTCCCCTTCCTCAAAAGAATGTGATGGCTAAGCAAAAATTTTGATCTTCAAGGCGCAGTGGCTTTTCAGGGGTGAAGGCATACGTTTGCTATGCCGAGATCCTGAAAAACTACTGCAACACCGAAGATCGGACTTTTTGCAACGCCATCAGCCCTTTTCGCCCCAGAGTCCAACATCATAAAACTGTTCCCGCAAGCGCTGTTCCGGATATTGATCTAAAAAAGTCTCTTTGGTGAAATCAA
>JAOZMV010000127.1 GCA_029934095.1 Desulfuromusa sp.
ACCTCCAGTGGGCCAGTTGGCAAAGTATCAAGAATCAAGAGTTCTCCCCTTTTTCAGTCGTGGAAGAAAACAGATCAAGATTTTTCTCCCGTAGTTGATCTCCAAGATTTGTCCCGAGTGGCTTATTGTAATTTTTCCGCTCAGTGCGAGCCGGTCTCTTTTCTGTCGGCAGCGGTGGTGTTTTTACCGGAGCAGAAACAATCTTTTCTGTAGGTTCTGCTGAACCGGAACCTTTATAAAAGTAGCGGTCGTAGAGGCGATGATAATTTGTCCAGTTGCCCTCTTTATCAGGTTCTTTATCGATATGAGTCTGCACTCCGTTAATTTTAGAATCAAGGTCATCAATAAAATTAAGAATCACCGCTTCCAGAAATTTTGGTCGTTTAGGTGATCCAAAATCATATTGACCGTGGTGAGAAAGGAGCAGGTGTTTAATCAGCATTGACAACTCGTCGGGAAAATCAGAAAGCTGCCGAATCCGATCCTCAACCATCTGCACCCCGATAACAATGTGGCCCAGCAGTTTCCCTTCATCGGTATAGTCGAAGGAACGCTGATACGACAATTCGTTAACTTTGCCGACATCATGCAATAAGGCACCACAAATTAAGAGATCACGATTAACCTGTGGGTAGCGCACAGCGACATCGACAGCTAAACCAACCACCGCCAGTGAGTGCTCCAGCAAACCACCCAGAAAAACATGGTGCATCGCTTTAGCGGCGGGTGCTCTGCTGTAGAGTGCGAAGAATGCCGGATCATCAAAGAAAGCCCGTAGCAGTGCTTCAATATGGTGATTGGTCAGAGACTCCATTATACCATCAAGCTCGTGACGCATATCTGCAATTGAGCGCTGTGAAACCGGCAAGAAATCACCAAGGTTGACCAGGTTTTCTTCAATTTTCTTTAAATCCTGAACAATCAGCTGCATCTTCCCCATGTAAACGCTGGCTTTAGCATTGACCAGGATAAAATCATCCTTTTCAAAGAGACTTGAAAAATAATCTACCTGATCCCAGATCCGCCCCTCAACCTCACCGCTTCGATCCATCATTTTCAAGGTCATATAAGGCTTACCGTTTTTCGCCATTGCGGTTATTTTATCCCGCACCAGAAAAATCGATTCTACCCGGTCGCGCTCTTTAATCTGATTAACATAAATTGTTTTTGTATTCTGGCTCAAAGTAACCTCTTCTCAAGTTTCTGTCCGGAAACCGAACTCATTAGCAATCTCTGCGTCAAGCTGCACATTATTTAGTTAGTATTGATAATCGATGTCGCTGCTTTGATACCGTCAACCGCGGCACTCATAATTCCCCCGGCATAACCGGCTCCCTCACCCGCCGGGAACAGCCCTTGATGGCTGACCGATTCACCATGTTGATCGCGGACAATTCTCACCGGTGCGGAGGTACGCGTTTCTACCCCGATGAGGGTGGCTTCCGGACCGACAAAACCGCGCATCCGCTGGTTGAAGACGGGTAAAGCTTTACGCAGGCTCGCGGTCACAAAATCGGGCAAACAGGTTTTCAGATCAGCATGGACAACTTGAGGTTGACATGAAGAAACCAGTTTTCCACCGCGCCCCTGAAGAAATTCCAACAGGGGTTGTGCCGGAGCATGCCACCCTGAACCACCAGCCAGATAGGCTGCATGTTCCCACTGACGCTGAAAGTGAATACCAGCCAGCACATCAGTTGCTGAAAAATCGTCTGGGTTCACAGAGACAACCAGGGCACTGTTGGAGTTGGCAGCATTCCGATGAAAATCACTCATCCCGTTAACAACCAGACCCCCGGCCTCGGATGAGGCATTAACAACCATCCCGCCTGGACACATACAGAAAGAGTAAATACCCCGTTTACTCTCTGGATCGTTCCAAGCCAAACGGTAATCAGCACTTGGCAGTTGTGGGTGACTGCGCATACCGTACTGAATCTGATTGATCAATTCAAGGGGATGTTCAACTCTTAACCCGATTGCAAAAGGCTTCTGATCAAGTTTAACATTTTTATCAGCCAACAGCTGATAGGTATCGCGAGCACTATGCCCGACAGCCAGTATTAATCTATCACATTCAATCTGCTCAGAATCATTAATTATCCCCCCCTTAAGTTGATGATTCAACCATTCAAACCCGGTGAGACAGCTGGAAAACCGGATCTCGACCCCAAGGGCAAGGAGATGCTGCCGGAAATTGACCAACACACCCCTTAAACGATCCGAGCCGATATGTGGCTTTGCCTGCCAGAGAATTTCTTCCGGGGCTCCAAACTCAACCAGGCGTTTAAGAATATAACCTGTTGTTGGATGATTTATACGACTGGTCAATTTACCATCAGAAAAAGTGCCGGCGCCCCCTTCCCCAAACTGGATATTACTTTCGCTCTTCAGCTCACCGCCAGACCAGAAATCATGAACGTCGTGCAGCCGTTCAACAACCGGACGCCCCCGTTCAATCAAGCATACTTGCGCACCAGCTTCAGCCAGAGCCAATGCGCTGAAAAGTCCCGCCGGGCCCATCCCGACCACCAAGACCTTTAATCTGGATTTAAGTGAATAAAATTCAAACGGGTGGGGATCTTTCACCTTGACGAGAGTGTGAATGTGGCAATTATTTGCGAGCAATCCAGCTTCATCGTCACAGCTGAATTCAACGGTATAAACACGCCGGACATCTTGCTTACGTCGAGCATCAACCCCTTTACGAACAATCACCCAGGAATCAATATTCTGTACTTCAAAACCGAGAAGTGTAGCAATTTTCTCCGGGATTGAAGCCTCGCTCTCATCCAGATGAAGAGTTATTTCACGCAATCTGAGGGACATAGGCGTTAATGAACCGAGGCTGGAAGGAGTGGCAATTCAATGATAAAACAAGCCCCGGAACCAGGCGGGCTATCAACAGTTATACGCCCCCCTAAGCTGCTGACAACTTGCAGAACAATGGACAGACCGAAACCGGTACCCTTTTCTTTCGTGGTAAAAAAAGGGTCGAAAATACGTGAGATATTTCCGCTTGGAATACCAGAACCCGTATCAGAAATCATAACTAATATTTTTTCCACATCCGCTTGCAATGCAATGGTCAGAACTCCCCCTTCTGGCATTTCATACAGAGCGTTACCGATCAAATTGGTAAATATCTTCTCAATCTCGTGCAAATCAGCCCTTATTAATGGCGCTTTTCGGTTGATATTGAGCTTAAGTTCTATCCGTTGTTTGTCGATTCTAGCTTGATAATCACTGAGAACCTTATCAATTATTTCTACCAGATCGACCAGCTTCTGTTTGTTGCTATCATCAGGACTGGAGGCCAGCATCTGTATCAGAATTTCATCAATCCGTTCAACTTCCTGGGTTATTTTATAAGCATAACCTTGATTTTCTTCACCCAGTCCTTCAGCAGAAAGGAGAATCTGGGCAAATAAACTTATTGAATTCAACGGATTACGTATTTCATGTGCCATACCTGCTGACATGTGCCCAAGTGCAGCCAGCTTTTCCGACTGGATTATTTCTTTATGTGCCTGTTCCAGCTCAAAGCTTTTTTCACGCACTCGCTGTTCCAATTTAGCATTCCATTGTTTGATCTCACCCTGTAAACATTCACGTTCTTTGAGTAGTTCACGGTTTTCAATCTCAACCTTTCTGACCGCTAAAACGGCATCAATCCGCTTAATCAAGCTGCTGTTCGCAAAAGGCTTACGCAGATAATCTGCGGCACCAGCCCGCATCAGTTCAACCGCAACCTCTTCGTTCCCCTTCCCGGTAAACATAACAACATAGGTCTCTGGATAGCTGCGGCGAATTTGTTTCAGAGCATCCAAACCGCTCATGACCGGCATCATGTAGTCAAGCAAAACCAGGGCCGGGCTATGTTCAGCAACCATCTGTATGCACTGCTCACCGTTGGTTGCAGAGAGGACATTAAATCCACGTTTTTTTAACAACAAACCCACCAGTTCAACAATGATTTCTTCATCATCTACGATAAGAATCTTTTCGCCGGAATATTGACTTTGATGGGCAAGCATTTAGAAACCCTCACTTCATATCAAAACTGAAAGAGAATACTCATTGATCTATGACTATATCAAGCAAAGGTGGTGATAAGCAAAACAAACACACTAAAAAAGCAGCCACATGGCTGCTTTTTTAGTGTGTCACTGAGATAATCTTCTTTGATTTATTCCTCTTCCAACCTGACAGTCAAAACTGGCACTTTTGATTTACGCACCACCTTTTCTGCCGTACTGCCAAACAGAACATGATCTAACCCTGCTCTGCCATGAGTTCCAAGCACAATCAAGTCCGCAGATTTTTCTTCAGCCTGAGAAATAATCTGTTCATGGGGTAATCCCGAGACAATCAACTGTTGGGAATTCTCAAAATCCACCACATTTTTACGACAAAAACTTTCCATCATTTTCTGCGCTCCCTCTTCAATCTCTTCTTCCAGTCGTGCGAATGAGATATGGGGAACGTAGAAACCACGTAAATCAACCGGTTCATTAATCACATGCAGTATCAACAACTGCGCAGAAAACTTTTTTGCCAATGAGAGTGCCAGCTGAAATGCGTTATCAGAACTATCAGAGAAATCAATAGCAACCAAAACGGTGGAAAAATTATTCATAGTCACCTCCTGTCAGAATATAGCTGAAGATTCTCCCAGCGAACTTGTGTGTTTAAAAACTCTGCTGAGAATTGCTTGCAAATCCTTGAGCTTAACCGGCTTGTTCAGGTACTCAAAAGTACCGAGATTCATCGCTTCCAGGTATGAGTCAACCCCACCATAAGCAGTAATCATGACAACTTTTATCTCGGGATAAGTTTGATTCAACTCGCGCATAAAAACCAAACCGTTCATTTCTGGCATATTGATATCGGTAATAACCAGATCAACCTGCGCATTTTTAAGATACTCTAAGGCGTCAAAGCCATTAGCCACAGCTTCCACATGATAACCTTCCTGAGAAAGCAACTTGACCAGACCAATGCGGGCATTCTCTTCGTCATCAACAATTAAAACTCTTTCCATAACCACCTCTGAAACCAGGAGGCTGTCAGGCTATCCATGAACTGGCTGCAAATCCGTTTGTTTGGCTCATTTTTTAGCTCCTTTT
>JAOZMV010000128.1 GCA_029934095.1 Desulfuromusa sp.
CTGACAGTCAGCGATGTGGATGTCAGGCTGCCGCTAGTGCTGAGGCCTGCATTTGTCTCGGTTAATCCGGCCGTGTCGGGTCCATCAGTGATGAGCGGGGCATCGTTGGTGCCGGTAATGGTGATGGTGACAGTATCGTAAGCAGTCGCATCGGCACTGTCAGTGGCAGTGAGCGTGAAGGTCAGGGTAATGGTTTCGTTTTCTTTCAGAAAATCCAGGTTGGCGTTGTTGACTGTATAGGCCCAGTCGGCGGCACCCGGTACGGTCGCACCGATACTGAAACCGCTTTCCAGCAGTAACTTGAGTGAGCCGTCAATGCCGCCGCCGCTAAACACTGCATCTGAAGTCAACGAGGAAGTGATATCCACCAGGTCTGTGGTATCGATATCGTTGAAGCTCACTGTGCCGTTGGCGCTGAGATTCTGAGCGCTGGCATCGGCCGCTTCGGTAAAACCGAAGTCGGCCACATTGCCGATGGTCGGAGCATCATTGATCCCGGTGACGGTAATGGTTATCATCCGTTCAGCACTAATTGCACCGTCGTTATCGGTGGCGGTATAGGTGAAAGTGACGTCTTGAGTCTCACCTTCCGCAAGATAATCCAATGCGGTACCTGGATCAAAGCTGTAGCTGCCATCATTATTAAAAGTCAAGCTACCCAGTGTAACGGTGGTGGTGCCTAGGGCATAACTGGTAATAGTCCCGTCGACATCGCTGGCGGCCGGTACGTTACCATTCAACACCACGTTTTCAGTTGTGTCTGCGGTAGCGTCGACAACGACAGGTGCATCGTTACTGCCGTGGATGGTAAAAGTCACGGTCGCAGTGTGGGTATTGCCGTTGCCATCGTCAACCTGGTAGGTGAAGCTGTCGGTAGTCGTTGCGCCCACGCTGACCCAGTCGAAAGCCGCGTTGGTGTCGTAGAAGAAGCTGCCGTCCACGTTCAGGGTTACGATGGCTCCCGATGCCAGTGCCGTTGGTACTCCGATGGCACCCGGGATACCATTCATCTGGGTAACGGTAAGCGCGTCGCCTTCGCGGTCGAAATCGTTGGCCATGACGCCGCCGACACTTTGCTCGAAACCGATGTTGACGAGGTTACCGAGCATCGAGGCGTGCTGGGCTGCTATCCATTCCTCGGTGCGGACGCCTATGGAGATACGCGCCTCGTCGATCTGGCCGTCGAAATAGCTACCACCGCCATTTTCATCAGAACCGATGGCCGCGCGATCTGAATTGGTGTTGGGAATTGCATCGTTGGTAAAGTTATGGCTGAAGGTGCCCTCCAGCACGCCATCGACGTAGATCTTGATGTTGTCAACGTCGCTCGAATAGTCGACCGTACCGGTGACGTGATGCCATAGCCCTGCAGTCAGCGGGGATGTCGTGGTTTCCACTGTGACCACGTCAGTATTGTCATCCGTCGAACGGGCGATCAGGCGAATTTCCTTCTGCTCCTGAGTAAGGACAAACCGTGACGAGCTGCTGGATCCGTCGTGAGTGACACCGATCAGTTCGCCGTTACTTGCGGTATCATCAGGATTGATCCACAGGGACATGGTGGCGCCCGAAGCGTTATTGATCCAGGCGCGGTCGTTGCCGAGATCGATATAGTCGTTGCTGCCGTCGAAGTCCTGGGCATTGCCTAAAATACCCGCGGTGTCGGTCGAACCCACGTTGGTGGCATCGAAATTGCCAGCAGCGTCGGTCACGGTTCCGCCAACCCCCGGATTTCCATTCAAATGATAAACTGCTTGGTAGTCACCCCATACGCCGGTTGGATTCTGACCATTGCCGACGACGGTGGCGTTGCCGTAATACATCAGGATGGAATCGGCATCGGTGTTGGCGTCGATCTGTGGGATTCTTACCCAGACGAACGACGTACCGGATTCGTTCCAGACTTCGATCTCATGATCAAGCAGGGTGCCGTCCTGGTCGAAGAAACGGAGGTCGTCGCCTGAATCGTGGGTCTTTGTGTAGTCGATAATGCTGCTATCGAGCTTGATCAGAACTGGGAAGTCGACCAGATTCTCGGTGCCCGAGGAATGGTCGAAATTGAGGGTGCGGCGGTACAGCCAGTTGTTGTCGAACCACAGGCTATTGGAATCCAGCGTGGCGTCTTCGTTGACGTCGTAGTTATCGTCGATGTTTTGGGTTGCGTCCGAGTCGACGATGACAGTAACCACCTGGGTGGTCGTGCCACCGAGGTCATCGGTGACCGTCACGGTAAAGGTGTCGGTACCAAACCAGCCGGGGCCGGGCGTGGTAAAGGTCCAGGCGCCCGTTGCCTGGTTGATCGCAGCCGTGCCGGTGGTTCCCTGGGTGGTCACCGAGAAGTAATTTCCGCTCAATCCTTCGACATCGGTGGCAGTTAATGTTCCCGAAACGGGCACATCAACATCGCCCAGGTAGAGAGTATCGCCGCCGATGACGGCGGGGTCGTCGACGCTGGCGAGGTTGATGGTGATGAGCTGGGTGGTCGTGCCTCCTATATCATCGGTTACTGTGACCATAAAGCTGTCGCTGCCGTTCCAGTCAGGATCGGTCGGAGTGAAGGACCAGGTGCCGGTGCCCGGGTCGATTGTTGCGATACCGTTTGTAGCCACCGTTGTAACACTGAACACGGAGCCGTCGGTTAATCCATCCTCATCGTCGGCAACCAGAACGCCAGCGACGACGTCGTTTTCGTTGCCGACGTAGCTGATGTCACCCGAAATAACGGTTGGTTCATTGACGTCGTTGACGTTGACCGTAAATATTGCGGAATCATAGGCGCCGTGAGGGTCAATGGCGACGACAGTCAGGTTAAAAACCGGGTTGGTTTCGAAATCGACGGCTGCGCTGTTAGCGACGGTAATCTGACCGGTGGTGGTATTGATCGTGAAGGCGCCGTCGGTGTTACCAGTGATGATCGCGTAGCTCATTGCTTCGAGCTCAGGATCTTCCGCGGTCACGCTGCCGACCACGGTTCCGTTGGGGGCGTTCTCGCTGATTGCCTGTGAATCCTGCTGTACCACCGGTCTGAAGTTTGGCGTTACGATATCGAGCGCGCGCGGATCTTCGCTATTATCGTTCAAACCGACGTCAGTGCCATCAAACAGCAGTGATGCGGTGACCACGTTCGTGCTCTGGTCGGCTGACATCGCGAAGATATCAAATTTGTCGATACTGAGGTTATTACTGCCGACCGTTCCACTCTCATCGCTGGACAATAACAGGGTGCCGGCCGTCAGGGTCACGCCGCCGATGTCGAGGTCGTTTTGCACCAGTGTCAGGCCGTGGAGCTTGGCATCCACATTGAAGTTGGGGCCATCGCCATCAAATAACACCGACAACGTGCCACTCGTACTGCCGTCACCGACGCCATTGGCGCTGAATCTCAGGACATCAAAGTGGCGTGTTGGGCCACTTGCGGTCAACAGAAAATCACCTTTGGTCACCACTGTGGTTCCGATATTCATGGTCTCTTCGACCAGGGTCACGCCGCGAACATCATGCCCAATAGCTTCTTCCAACAGCATGTAGAACTCGCCGTCACTGTAGTCGTTCAGTGCCTGCGGTCGAAATACGAATACGTCTTTCGAATCGACGGAAATATTGGTCGTTAGCCCGTCGAAGGTTTCGTTGCTAGTGGTCGATAACAACAGGTCACCGGCCTGCAGTGTAAACGATGGTTGTCCACTGACGCCGCCGACGGTGATGGTTGACTTCACCCGGTAGAGCGAGTTGATGTTGACATTGCTGCTGGCAAGGTCATTGAGTTGTTCCGTTATGGTGGTGAAACTCCCGGTAGTGGGGTCGGGCCATGCGGGATTGAGTGAAACATCGCTGAGGGCAATAATCGCACCTTCTTCCCAGCCGCTTGGCAGGCCGTTGGCGCCCGGTGCGTTCCCTTCCGTACTCATCCACAGTGCAGTACCATTTGGATCGACCGTGATCGCCAGTGTATCGATATCGGACAGCGCTCCGCCAATGCCGGTGTTGGCCAGGTCGTTACTATTGATCTCCAGGGTGGTGACACCGCTGAAACCTAGCGGCGCGGCAAAGGTCGCACCTTCCAGTGCGACATTGATATCCGCGATGGTGCCGGTGAAAGTCATGATGCCATCGTTGGTGCCGTCACCGGTGCTGAAGGTTAGCCCGTTGGTTCCGGAAAGGTTTACCGTGCCGTTGGCAGCGGTCAGCGTTACCTGGATCGGTGCGCTGTTCGAATCAAGATCACTGACGGTAATGGCTGTGCCGTTGGCTGACGATAGTAGCAGCATGCCGGCGTGTTCGATGGTTTGCGGTGCCGGTAGCGTGTTGATCGGTGGCGACAATACGGCGAGCTGGAACGTATCGCTGACCATCGGGCTCTCGCCGTCGTCGGCGGTTACCTTGACGTCGATTACGCCCACATCGCCGACAGCCGGGGTTCCGCTAAATGTACGGGTAGTGTCGTCGAAAACCAACCACGCGGGAAGTGCGCTGTTGTCGGCTAGTGTCGCGCTGTAGGCAAGAAGCGCGTCGGAGAGATCGGCATCATTGAAACTATTGGCAGCGAACACGTAGCTGAAAGCACTGTCATGGGTGACAAACTGGTCGACGAGTGCATTATCAAGAGTCGGTGCGTCATCTTCTCCAAAAATGGTGACAATGACTTCCTTGGTACTGCCGTCATTTGCGGCGAAGGTGTATCTATCGACAACCAGGTCGCTACTATCAAGTCCTTGGACTACGGCACTGGCATTGTCAAGTCTGTAAGTCCAGGTGTTGGAGGTGATTTCAAATGTGCCATAATTATTATCGCCGGAGGTGGGTCCGATATCCACGAAACTGATCGGATTGTCCGACGCATCTGCATCGCTAATCGTCAAGGTGTCAGAAGAGGTTATTGGTCCATCTTCCGTCACCAGGCCAAGATTGCCCCCACCGATGACCGGTGCGTCATTGGTACCATCGATAGTGATTGTCACGGTCTGAGTATCGGTGGCGCTGCCGTCGGTGACCTGAATGGTATAGGTCAGAACCAGGCT
>JAOZMV010000129.1 GCA_029934095.1 Desulfuromusa sp.
GAACGGCATGAATCGCGGCGGATTGATAATCAGTTGCGCGGTCGTTCCGGTCGTCAGGGTGATCCAGGGAAAAGTCATTTTTATCTCAGCCTTGAGGATGATCTACTCCGCATCTTCGGTTCGCAGAAGGTTGCTTATATCATGGATAAAATGAAGATTCCTGATGGCGAACCGATCGAACACGGGATCATCAGCCGGGCGATTGAAAATGCCCAGAAGAAGGTCGAAGCGCATAACTTTGATATTCGTAAGCATCTGATCGAGTATGACGATGTTATGAACCGACAGCGTGACGTTATCTACACCCAGCGCCGTGAAGTTTTAGCCGGGGAGCAGTTGCAGGAAACCTTCCAGGGGATTATCGCTGATACCGTTGCCGATATGGTTGGTTCGTTCTGCCCCGATAAGGGCTCATCGGCCGACTGGGATTGGGATCGCCTCACCGACGATTTTTCGAACCAATTCAATTTCTCTCCGGATTTAAACTCTTTGGATATCTCCAGTGTCAAACCTGAAGAGTTGGAAAATTTGTTGAAAGATCAGGCCAATCAGCGCCTGGTGGAGAAGGAGGAGGATTTTACCTCACCGGTCATGGAACATTTGATGCGGATCTTGTTGTTGCAGACTATTGATTCGCAGTGGAAAGATCACTTGCTTTCGGTTGATCATCTGAAAGAGGGTATCGGTCTGCGTGGTTACGGACAGAAAAACCCCAAAGAAGAATATAAACGCGAGGCTTATAGTCTGTTTATGGAGATGATGGGACGGGTGCGGGAGGAAGTTCTGCAGAAGATTTTCCGTATCCAATTGGCGCGGGAGGAAGATGTTGAGCAGTTGGAAGCACAGCAGCGTCAGCAGAAAATGTCGATGAACCGGACTGATGAAGATACTCAGATCAATAAACCGACAATTCGGGACGAAGATAAAGTCGGTCGGAATGACCCTTGCCCCTGCGGGAGTGGAAAAAAATATAAGAAATGTTGTGGAAAATAGAATTGAGATAATCTGATGACCGAACAACCACAAGAACATCCAGCGATTCTGTTGATTGATGATGCCCCGCTTATTCTGGATTTAATGGAAGATATGCTGGAGAGCCTTGATTGCCCGGTGTTGCGTTCTGGTTCTGGGCTTGGCATTACCAAGACTCTTGATCAGGAAAATGTTGCAGTGGTTTTTTGTGATGTTTCTCTGCCCGATATCAATGGTGTTAATGTGCTGCAGATGATTAAGCAACACACCCCTGAGATTCAGGTGATTATGATATCTGGACAGCAGGATTTTAATGTTGCCCGGCAGGTCTTACGGGAACGAGCTCTTGATTATCTGGTCAAACCCTTTTCCCAGGAGGAAGTTCTCGAGGTCGCCAAGCAGGGGATCAGCGCCTATTTTCATACTGTACACCAGAATCAGGCTCGGCTTGAAGCACAACGGCGAATGGCCGATCTTATCCTGCTCAAAAAAGTGGGAGAAACGGCTAATGCTGGAAATGACTTACAAGAGTTATTTGATCAAATACTTGATTCCATTGTCCATTCCACCGGGGTTGAAGTAGCTTCGCTGATGTTGTTGAAGGATGATGGTTTACTCCACATCGCTTCAGCTCATGGGTTATCAAAAAACATTGCTCAGTCGGTTCGCGTTGCAGTCGGTGCGGGAATCTCCGGGCATGTTTTGGCAACGGGTGAGCCGGTTCTGGTTCCTAATATCGATCAGGATAGTCGGTTTGAAAGCTTGAACAGGGGGCAGCGCTATAAGAACCAGTCCTTGCTTTCGGTACCAATCTATGTGCGTGATGAGCTGGTTGGAGTTATCAACGTCAACAATAAAACTTCTGGATATCCCTTTGATCTGGAAGACCAGAATCTGTTGTTGGCCATTGCCAACCAGGTTTCATTGGCAATGGAAAACTTTAAATTGTTCAATAACCTGCGCCAACAAGCACTGGTACTTGAACATACAAACGAAGATCTGGTGCGGGTAAATAGGGCCAGAACCCGGCTGGTGTGCAACCTTTCTCATGAGCTCAAAACTCCATTAACATCAATTATGGGATATGTTGATTTGTCCCTCTCTTTTTTCAATAAGCTCTCCGTAGAAGAAATCAAGGACAACTTGATCCAGGTTCATGGTGAGGGGAAGCGTCTGGAAAAATTGATTACCGGCATGCTGAGGTTGTTTTCCATCGAATCAGAGCGTGAGGTCTGGCGTTGGAAATCCTTTGGCGTTCCCTGGTCAATTGCTGATTCATTTCAGTACTATAACTCAATAATGAGTGAACGAAGTTTGATCACAGAAATCGATATTGAGGATGACTTGCCGGAAATTTATGGTGATCAGGAAAAGTTTGGTATGGCTTTTAATTCTCTGATCGATAATGCCGTCAAATTTAATCGTGATGGTGGGGTGGTGCGAATCAGAGCAGAGGTCAAAGTCTTTGAGGGGCTGGACTATATTTATTTGCAAGTCTTTAATCAGGGACAGACGGTTCCGCCAAGAGCCCATGAAACAATTTTTGATTCCTATACCCAGCTCGGGGATATTGATACGGAAAAGCCTCATGGGGTTGGAATTGGCCTGGCACTGGTTAAAGTTGTTATCGATCGGATGAAGGGGGATATCTTTCTGGAAGAGCTTTCTGAAGAGGGAACCTGCTTTGGTTTGATGTTGCCGACCGAACAAACCTACAATGTATTGCAGAGTGAATATGAACAGTGATGATATTCCTGCCGGTTTCCGTTTTTCGGGAATAGCGAGTGGAATTAAAAAAACGGGCAAGCTTGATTTAGGGTTGATTGTTTCTGATTGCCCTGCAGACTGTGCAGGTGTTTTTACCCGCAATAAAGTGATTGCTGCCCCGTTAATACTAACGAAACCAAGGGTTGCCAAGGGGAAGTGCCAGGCGATTCTGGTGAATAGTGGTAATGCAAACGCTTGTACTGGAGCCGAAGGTTTACAGGTTGCTGAAACAACTCTTCAATTGCTGGCGGGAGAGTTGAAGATAATTGACAACTTGATCGCAGTTGCCTCAACGGGTGTTATCGGCGAACTTCTTCCGCTTGAACCCTTTAACGCTGGAATCCCAAAGCTTGTGGCTGGTTTGTCTGCTGTTCAAGCTCCTACTGTTGCTGAAGCGATGAAGACCACCGATGCTTTTTCAAAGGTCGCTGCTGCGACAGAGCATGGAAAACAGAACTATAGAATTCTCGGACTGGCAAAAGGGGCCGGGATGATCCATCCCAACATGGCGACGATGCTTGCTTTTATCCTCACCGATGCTCAGGTTGCCCCCGAGTTACTCAGTGCGGCCTTGCAAAAGGCAGTACAGAAAAGCTTCAATTCAATCACTGTCGATGGTGATACTTCCACCAATGATATGGTTTTACTGCTGGCTAACGGTGCAGCAGACTCCTCAATGATCCAGCCAGATACTCCTGAGGCAGAAAAATTCAGCCAACATCTGGAGCGGGTGCTCCTTGATCTGGCAAAGATGATTGTCCGTGATGGAGAAGGTGCAACTAAACTGGTTCAAATCAGGGTTGTTGGTGCCAAAAATGAAGATTCAGCCCGAATAGCAGCACGTTCGGTTGCAACATCGGCTCTGGTTAAAACTGCATTCTTTGGCGAGGATGCTAACTGGGGTCGAATTATTGCTGCCGTCGGCTATTCCGGTATCGATGTTGACCCGAATATGATTGATATCAGTTTCAATCATATTCCTGTCGCGGTCAATGGTTTGGCCGCTGGGGCGGAACAGGAAGCCAAGGCGACCGTAGTACTGCAGCAGGATGAGTTTATTGTGACCATCAATCTACATTCGGGACCAGCTGAGTCAAGCTATTATACCTCCGACCTCAACTATGAGTATGTTAAAATCAATGCTGATTACCGAACCTGATTTCCCCCTCCCACCGGTGAATTTTTTCGATGATATTTAAACGGATTATTCTAATTGTTCTGGATGGTGTTGGTATTGGTGCTCTGCCTGATGCTGGACAATATGGGGATCAGGAGGCGGCAACGTTGCAGCATGTTGCAGAAAATGCCGGTGGTCTGTCTCTGCCGCAGTTGGAACAGTTAGGTCTCGGGCATATTGCGGCGGTTAAGGGTGTTGCAAAGGTGACAGCCCCACTTGGTTGTTGGGGAAAAATGGCAGAAAAGAGTCCAGGGAAAGATTCTATCACTGGACATTGGGAAATGGCCGGAGTGGTTCTGGATCGCCCTTTTGCGGTGTTCCCCCATGGATTTCCAGAAGCAATTATTTCTGCGTTTATTGCCGAAACAGGTCTCCACCCTTTGGGTAACATTGCTGCCAGTGGAACTGATATCCTCCGAAAATTAGGTGAAGAACACCTGCAAACTGGTCGGCCAATTGTGTATACAAGTAGTGACTCGGTATTTCAAATTGCCGCTCACGAAGACATTATCCCTCCTGAAAAACTCTATTCTATCTGTCGACAAGTTGAGAAGATCCTTTTGCCTTACAATGTCTGTCGGGTTATTGCACGACCCTTTAAGGGAACGTGTGCCGCTGACTTCTATCGTACCTCCGGGCGTCATGATTTTCCTCGCAAGCCACCTAAAAGAACATTGTTGGAGATTCTGCAGCAACAGGATTTACCGACCTGGGGAATTGGTAAGATTAAGGATCTTTTTGCCGGAGATGGTCTCTCCTTTTCATCCCCGACAACCAGTAACTTTGACGGTATGAGCAAAACTTTACAGAGCCTGGATGAAATTAATCAAGGTTTGATCATGACCAACCTGGTAGATTTTGATATGCTGTATGGACACCGTTTGGATAGTACTGGTTTTGCCACTGCTTTGCAGCAGTTTGATAGTTGGCTGCCGCAGTTGTTGGAAAAAATGTTTCCTGACGATTTATTGATGATTACTGCAGATCATGGTTGCGACCCGACAACCCCGGGAACGGATCACAGCCGTGAATATGTACCGTTATTGCTTTTTTCTCAA
>JAOZMV010000130.1 GCA_029934095.1 Desulfuromusa sp.
ATGCGGATAACTTTGATGTCCGATCACCGAATAGTGGATGGGATGTACGCGGCTAATTTTTTGGTTGAACTCAAACGTTTACTGGAATATCCGGAAGAGCTCTAGTCTCCCGTCAAGTGTGGAATGTTGAAAAATTACGCAGAAATTTTGCGTGTCAGCAAAGCGTGACTTTCGCTGCATAGCCAAAGCTATACAGCGAAAGTCACAACGCAGTCGACGCGTAAAATAACAAGCAAGATATACCAATCGCGACAACTCTTATCTATCTGAATATTGATTATAACTGCCAAGTGGATTTAACATTGAGTTTTATTGATGAGGAATTTAATGCTCTACGAAGCCAGCCATTGAGTTGATCGGTTAACTGCATCCTTAAATTTTTCAAGCTGTTGATGACTGTCCTTCTGGGGCCGATAGCGTTGCACTGAAGCAGGCATCAGAAAATGATCATTGTGGTACCCTGCTGCAAGTTGGGCCGTTCCGAATGCGGTTAATTCGGTGGATGGTGGTACGACAACCTGGCGACTCAGAGTATCCGCCAGAAATTGACAAAAATAGGGGTTTGATGCCAGGCCGCCATCGATGGAAATTTCATCTTTGATGGTGGTGAGTTGATTCATACTGGCAATTACTTCAACCGCTCGAAATGCAATCCCCTCTAAAATAGATTGGACCAAATCCAAAGGTTGAGTATCCAGGGAGAGACCGATCCATAACCCTCCAGCGGTTCTATCCCAATGTGGACAACCCAGACCGGATAAAGCGGGGACAAAAACCAGATCTTTTTCGATAGCACTGGTTTTTTTGAATTGTTGAATCTGGTCATAAGTTTTAAATAGACCCAGAGACTTGGCCCAGTTGATGGCCGCCCCGGCAGAAAACACTCCGCCATCCAGAGCATAGACAGGGTTCTGTCCCTCTAGCTGCCATGCTACGGTTGGCAATAACCCCTGCCCCGCCGATTGACAAGGGGTCTCTCCGGTGACCACCAATGCGAAGGCACCGGTCCCAAAAGTTATTTTGACATCTCCCGGAGCTTTACAACCGTGACCGTATAACGCAGCTTGTTGATCAACAATACTGGCGGTGACAGGAACAGGTTGGCCATTTGATATGATCGAGCCAAAGTCACCGGTGGTTGGAACAATTTCTGGCAATGCCTCTATTGGCACCCCAAAGAGGTCACAGAGTTCCTTATCCCACCGCCCGGTCTTCAGATTCATCAATGATGTTCTGGATGCCGTACTTATATCGGTCGCAAAGCGATTACAAAGACGATCAAGGAAAAACGCATCGGTTGTCCCCAGCCGTAGTTTCCCACGCTGCAGCAGCTCTTTAGCTGCGGGAATGTTGTCAACAATCCAGGCTAACTTGCTGGCAGAAAAATATGTATCTAGCGGCAAACCAGCTTTTTCCAGAACCTTTTCCTGAAGATTTTGAGACTTAAGTTTATTGATAGTGGAGTGGGTTCGATTATCTTGCCAGACAATGACAGGTGATATCGCTCGCTTGGAATCTGCATCCCAAGCCAGGCAACTTTCCCCCTGATTACCAATGCCGATGGCCGAGATATCATGACAACTATCAATACAGAGCTGGATGTTTTGAATTAATTCTTCAGCATCATGCTCAACCCAGCCAGGCTCAGGGTAAAACTGTTGATGCTCAATCGCTTTAACTATCCTGCCTGAGCCTGAGCTGTCGACTACCAGTGCTCGGGTGCTGGTAGTGCTTTGATCAATTGCGAGTATTGCCATTTAAAATATCCAGTAGCGTCTTTGGTTCACAATATAGCCATTTACCGGCCTCTAAATTATACCCGGAGGTTTGTATGCCAACAGCTCCATTCCTACATCAGTGAGATGAATATAGCAATATTCTTTAAGGCTCTCTCCAGGAAGTCCGGCTTTCAATGCAGATGTGGATTCCGGGTCAAGATGTTTCTTGCACTAGAAAATAAAACTGTGTTATGTAACTCATGAACAATCGGTAGTCACTCAATGGCGAGAGACATGGCAAAGGTGCTTGTACTGAGAAATATTTATTTCTTTTGCAGGCATTTTTTTATTTTAGGTCAGGAGTAGGCAGATTGATCGTTCGGTCAAGGTTGGCGCTTGTTCGGGCAATGTCAATATGCTAGCCTGTTCCACAAGATCAAACGTGGGCGGCTGTATCTGGGGAGGTATTTGTTCCCTGATTTGTGTTCGAACCCATTGTTGTAAATCCAGCAACTAGCATAGCGGAGCCATTCTCCCTTTTGAGTTGAATTAAGACGAGAGGAATATAATTTCAATGCCAAAATTTATAATTCTTTATGTCAAATATGTTGATGCCGTCTCCATCAAAATCGGGCGAGCAGCGATGTATTTAATCTTTGTTATGATCGGGGTTTTGCTGCTGGGTTCAATTACGCGAAATGTTCTGCACATGCCTCTTTCCTGGACCGTTGAAATGGCTCAGTTTATCATCACAGCCTATTATATTGCTGGTGGGGCTTACTCAATGATCTTACGGGAGCATGTGCGAATGGACTTGCTCTATGAACGATTTTCAGAGAAAAATCGGGCCAGAGTCGATGTTGTCACGACCTTCTTTCTCCTGTTTTATCTTGTCATAATGCTCTTTGGATCAGTTTCCAGTACCATGTATGCCATTGAGTATGGACAGCGAAACTTTTCTCAATGGAACCCCTCGATGATACCAATCAAACTGATTATGGTCGCAGGTATTTTCCTGATGATTCTAGAATCGATATCATTTTTCTTTAAGGACCTGGCAGTAGCAATAGGAAGAAAAATCTCATGAGTTATGAATTGATCGCCCTCACAATGTTTGGAGGGATGTTGCTTCTGATGCTGACCGGTCAGCGTGTCTTTGCCGCAATCGGTTTTATCTCTGCTGCTGCAGCGTTGTTGCTCTATGGCAATGGAGCTGTTGAAATGCCGTTTAACGCGGCATTCAAGCTGTTTAACTGGTATCCAATGTTGACCCTGCCGCTGTTTGTTTACATGGGATATGTCCTTTCTGAATCGGGTATAGCCGATGATCTCTACACCATGTTTCATGTCTGGTTCGGCAATATCCATGGTGGCTTGGCCGTTGGTACAATTGGGTTGATGGTGGTTATTTCGGCGATGAATGGACTGAGTGTCGCTGGCATGGCTATTGGTGCAACGATTGCCCTTCCAGAAATGTTGCGGCGTAATTATGACAAGGTGATGATTACGGGAGTGGTACAGGCGGGTAGCTCGCTAGGGATATTGGTGCCACCCAGCGTGGTTCTGGTTCTCTATGGCATGATCGCCCGTCAACCTGTCGGCAGGCTCTGGCTGGCTGGTGTTATCCCCGGCTTAATGATGGCAGCAATGTTTGCCATCTATATCGTCATCAGATGTAAACTACAGCCCCATCTGGCCCCTGTGGTCAGCAAGGAAGAGCTGGATATACCATTCAAAGAAAAACTCAAGCTGTTAAAAGCGGGGATTATTCCATTTTTAATTTTCTTTTTCATGACCGGTTTATTTCTTATGGGAATTACCAGCTTGGTGGAAAGTTCAGCTGTTGGGGCTACCGCTGCAACAATTGCTGCAATTGCTAAACGGTCTTTCAATCGGAGAGTTATCGAAGAGTCGGTCAGAAAAACTCTGGGAATTTCCTGCATGTTTATGTGGGTTATTCTGGCAGCACTCTCTTTTGGAGCTGTTTTTGACGGGATTGGAGCCGTCAAGGCGATTGAGGCTTTGTTTATTACAAAATGGGACCTGAGTCCTTGGCAGATACTGGTCATGATGCAGTTATCATACATTGTGATGGGGATGTTTTTAGACGATACCGCAATGTTGGTTATTGTTGCTCCACTCTATGTTCCATTGATTATATCCCTTGGATTTAATCCGATCTGGTATGGGGTTTTATACACGATCACCTGCCAGATTGCCTATATGACTCCCCCATTTGGCTATAATCTGTTTTTAATGCGAGCCATGGCGCCACCTGAAATCACCTTGCCGGATATCTACCGATCTATTATCCCGTTTGTACTGATTATGATTTTTGCCCTGATATTAATAATGGTTTTCCCACAAATCACCTTGTGGCTGCCCGATTACATATATTCAAGATAACCAAAGAACTTTGTAAGTCGTTGTCATGTACGGCACTTATCTCTAACCAGAAGCAGAGGAGGCAATCAATGAAAGATGAAAAGATCGTAACCACGACTCAGGCTCCAGATGAGAAGAACAGTCGCAGAGATTTTATCAAAAAAGCAGGTATTGCAACAACGGGAGCTGTAGCAGCTTCAACTGTGTTCAGTGCTCCTTACGTTTACTCTGCTTCCAAGCCGATCAAGTGGCGGCTGCAAACCTATTCGGGTGCAGCCTTGGGCGCACACGTTATCCAGCCCCAGATTGAAGCATTTAACCGCGCTGCACACGGTCAGATGGAGATTGAGCTCTATTTTGCTGATCAACTTGTTGCGACCAGTGAGCTTTTCCGGGCGATGCAGAACGGTATGATTGATGCCGTGCAGAGTGATGATGCCACCATGGCCTCTCCGGTCGATATCAATGTTTTTGGTGGATATTTTCCATTTGCAACCCGTTACAGTCTCGATGTACCGGTTTTATTTAAGTACTATGGTTTAAATGAGATCTGGCAGGAAGCTTATGACGAAGTCAGAAACGTCGAATGGCTCGGTGCCGGTGCCTGGGATCCATTGCACATTTTCAGTAAAGACCCCATCCGTAGCCTCGCAGACATGAAAGGCAAGCGGGTTTTCGGCGTACCTACCGCAGGTAAATTCCTTTCACGTTACGGCCTGGTTCCTGTCACCTTGCCTTGGGATGATATTGAAGTTGCCATCCAAACTGGTGAGCTTGATGGTGTGGCCTGGTGTGGATTTACCGAAGCCTATGAAGTTGGCTGGGCTGATGTTTGTAACT
>JAOZMV010000131.1 GCA_029934095.1 Desulfuromusa sp.
TGGCAGAGATGGCGGCGACTCTCCCGACTGATAGTGAGACATTTCTGCAGGTCAATGGGGTTGGGCAAACCAAGTTGCAACGCTATGGCTCGCAGTTTATGGAGGAAATTATTGGTTTTCTCTGCCGTTAGCTAGAAAGGTATCCCTCGCAACTCTCTCTCGGTAAAAGCACCCGTTGTTTGCGGAACGCACCTTCCTGCCGGGGAAAATCATCAGGTTAAATTCAAAGTGACGATTGGATAGAATCAAGTACCAAATGCCAATTGTGGAACATAATTATAAGTAAATTCTGCTTCGGGGATAATATGGCCGGAGCGCCAGATTTCGGTACGGTTACGACCATTTTCTTTTGCCAGGTAGAGGGCGCGGTCCGCTTCTTCAACTAATTGAGCCGGGTGAATACTGATCTTCCGACGGGTGCAGCTGATTCCGATGCTGACGGTAATTGGTAGTCGGCCGGCTGGTTGTTTCAATGAGATTCTGGCCACCTGTCTATGGATTCGTTCTGCCAGGATTTCAGCATTTCTGGCTTTGGTCTCGGGAAGGATCACCGCAAATTCTTCGCCACCGTAGCGACAACAGATATCGGCCTCCCGGGCAGATTTTCTGATGGCATCAGCAACTGCTCGCAGAACGGAATCCCCGGTTTGATGACCATAGGTATCGTTAAAATTTTTAAAGTGATCCAGATCAATCATTAATAAGGAATGGGGGTTTCCGGAGCGTTGAGTCGCGGCGACCGCCTGTTTGATGTTCCTGTCAAAGGTTGCTCGGTTACCGAGTTCTGTCAGTGGATCTGTGAGTGCCATTTTTTGCAGTTGCTCTTTGCTTTGACGCAGTTCCAATAGCCGTTGCCAGCGTTCCAGGTGGCGACTTATCCGCGCACTCAGTTCGGTTGGATCAATTTCAACATGGAGAGAATCGCTTGCGCCCATTTGAAAACCATTGATCAAACTCTGCTGATCTTCAGCGAATGCAACCAGGGGAAGATCATGCCATTGTTCATCGGAGTGCAACTTGTTGATCCAGTCCACTCTTGTACTTTTTTTCTCAACAATCCAACAAACCATATCGGCACGTTGTGATTTCAGGTGTTGAAAGAGGGCTGTTGCAGAGTTTAATCGCTTAATCTGGTTAAAAAGTCCGGTTGCAGAGAGATGATCAACCAGTTGAGACTTTTTAACTTTATCGCTGGCGATAACCAAAGCTGTCATATTCATCATTTGTTTGTCCTTTTGCTCTTTCTCCTTAAAAGTTAAAGAACTCATGTTCTTATCGACCTATCATTAAGGATTTAGAGCTGATGGTCATTTCTGAATCTATATTAGCGATTATTGTGCCAAGAGGAAAAGTGTATTAATTTCAATAAGTTGAAGTTGTCAGATTGGAGTGAGATGAAAATAGTTTAATATTGTCGGAATTTTGACAGTATTAAGAAATAGTGCTGAATTTTCCATGTTCAGTTAAATTAATGACTTGTGCTGTGATTCTCCAGAGCAGGGTAGATCTCTGGCCTGGATCTGTAATTTGTCCCATCTGCGGTTAAATATTTATCGATCTATGATGTCAACTTGAAGATTGATGATTCTTCAGCAAATCTGTTTATTTCTATCCTGGGAGGCTGTCAGACTATCCCTGCTGGAGTAGAAATCCTGGTATTTATCTGCTTTGCTGATGGAGGATATACACCCCGTAAGGATTGAAAAAGCGCTTTACAGTTTCTGACCTGTTGGTGTAAAGTTCCCAATTCGCGGAGAGGTGACCGAGAGGCCGATGGTGCTCGCCTGGAAAGCGGGTGTAGTTAACGCTACCCGGGGTTCGAATCCCCGCCTCTCCGCCATTCTCATCAGCAAGGCTGATGAAAAACGCTCATCTGCGGCGTTACCTTCAAGCTACATCAACGACGTACCTAGCGGTACGCCTTATTCTGTAGCTATCAGGTGCCTAGCAGCTAATCATTTTTGATCAGCCTTGGTACAGTGTTGGTTATTGAGGTATAAAAAACCAAACAAAACTTAAATTTAAGTCCGGTCATCGTTGCCGGTAGAAGTGACAGCCGGGTCCCGCGCAACGGACATCCGTGAACTCCGTCAGGCCCGGAAGGGAGCAGCGGTAACGGTTTTGTACGTGTGCCGCGGGGGTGCCTGGCTGTCACTTGTACCGGCAATTTTGATGGCGTCGCAAAAATTCCAACCTCCGGTGTTGCAGCGTCTTTTCGAGATCTTGACATACTTGTGTATGTCTTCGCCCTCGAAAAAACACTACGCCTTGGAGGATGAAATTTTAGCTTAGCCATCGTGTTTTATTACAAATAAGTCAACTTTGACGGTTGCGGTGGAGAGAGTTCATGTCCTATCAGGTTCTGGCGCGTAAGTGGCGACCACAATTATTTGAAGATCTGGTAGGGCAGGAACATGTCAGCCAGACGTTAAAAAATGCCATCACGGCTGACCGGGTCCACCATGCCTTTCTTTTTACCGGGGCCCGCGGGGTAGGTAAAACTTCGGCGGCCAGGATTTTTGCTAAAGCTCTCAACTGTCAGGAAGGGCCAACAACACGGCCCTGCGGCATTTGTCCTTCATGTGTTGAAATCACCAAGAGCCAGGGTATTGATGTTCTGGAGATTGATGGTGCTTCCAATACCGGGGTCGATGATATTCGTGAACTGCGCGAAAATATCCGCTATCTGCCATCACAATCCCGCTATAAAATATTTATCATTGATGAAGTCCACATGCTTTCAATCAATGCTTTCAATGCGTTGCTGAAGACTCTCGAAGAGCCTCCCGCCCATGCAAAGTTTATTTTTGCCACGACCGAACCACATAAGATCCCCATCACCATTTTATCCCGTTGTCAGCGCTTTGATTTTAAAAAAATCGGGCTGGTTCCACTGCAAGCACGCTTACGTTTTATTGTCGATCAGGAAAATATTCAGGTAGCCGATTCTGGTTTGGCCATTATTGCCCGTAGTGGTGGTGGCAGTATGCGCGATGCGCTGTCAACGCTGGATCAGGTAATTGCCTTTTGTGGTGACCAGATTGACGATGGCGAACTGCAAAGTTTACTGGGGTTGGTCAGCCGCGCGCTGTTGCTGGCAACAATTAAAGCGGTTCTGGAGCGGGATTCAGGTCAGTTGCTGGCTCTGGTGCAAAAAGTTGATGAGCATGGATTCTCCTTCCGGCAGTTCTGTCAACAATTGGTTGAACTGGTTCGTGCTCTGGTGGTTATTAAAGTTGTAGACCAGCCGGGGGATTTGATCGATGTTGGTGAAACTGAATTGGAGGAGATTCGCAGTTTAGCTGCACCGGTTACGTTAGAAGATCTGCAGCGACTATTGGCTGTTTTGATTCGCACTGAGGCCGATCTTGCCGTTTCAAACTATCCCCGTTTGACCATGGAGATGGTGTTGGTGAAGTTGGCCGGGTTACCGCCAGGGATCGATGTTGCCACGTTGATCAAACGTTTGGAGGGGCTGGAAAAGCAGCTTTCCTCTGGTCTTCCTGCTCCACCAACAAGACCCGTTGAAAAGGCACCCGCTGTACCAATAGGAAAGATTCCACCGCCGCCAGAAGAGCCCGCTGCGGTAAAAGAACCCGAGGCTTCATTTACACCAGATAGCGGTGGTAAGAGTTGGCCCGGGTTGGTTGAGTTTGTAAAAAATCGCCGCAAGCCGAGGATCTCCTCACTGCTTGAACAATCCAGCTTGTTATTTCTGCAGCTGCCACAGTTGCGGATTGGTATGCCGGGAAGATATTTCAGTATGGCTGATAGTGAGACCCGCCAGACCCTTCAGGAGCTGGCAGCTGAATATTTCGCAACTTCTGTTAAAGTTGAGATTGAAAAAGTTGGCAACGGGGATAAGGCGCCATTGTCATTGCATGAAGAGCGAACTCAGCAGGAAAGTGATCGACAGAAAAAATTGCGGGAAAATGCTCTTGAGCACCCGCTGGTGAAATCGGCACTGAATATATTTGGTGGGAAAATTGAGAACGTCAAGCCGATTGACAAGGGATTTGTCTAAGTCAATGCGGTTTTTTACGGCAGGGAACAGATTCAAAACCTTTATCTCACACAAAGTCACTAAGTCACAAAGAAAGATGAGAGCCAATAAGCAAGAATTCTTTTTATGTTTTGACTCTCTTGGCGGCTTTGCGGCTTGAGTGAGCAGCGGCGAACGGGCGTGAGGTGGTTTTGTCGGGTGTTATTTTGTCTGCTGAACAGTTACATTTATCATAAATTCTATAAGGAGTAAGTCAATGGCAAAAGGTCTTGGAAATATTATGAAGCAGGCTCAGCAAATGCAGGCCAAGATTGCTCGAGTGCAGCAGGAGCTGGAAGATAAGGAAGTTGAAGCCACCGCTGGTGGTGGAATGGTGACCGCACGTGCCAATGGCAAGCAGCAGTTACTTGATCTGAAAATTGAAAAAGATGTTGTTGATCCCGAGGATATTGAGATGCTGCAGGATCTGGTGCTGGCTGCGGCAAATGAAGCAATCAAGAAGAGCCAGGAGATGATTCAGGAAGAAATGAGCAAGGTGACCGGGGGGATGAATATCCCAGGTATGTTTTGATGGCGTCGTAAAAAGTCCGCCCTACGGTGTTGTAGCGGTTTTTCAAGACCTCGACATACCATAGTATGTCTTCACCCTTGAAAAAACACTACGCCTTGTAGGACGAAATTTTTACTTAGCCATCATGTTTTAGTTAAACTAAAAATATATCATAAAATTGAAGTTTTTTGATTGAAGTCTCTTTGCACAACATGGTAGAGTTTTTTTTGGTCAGACCATTAGACCACGGTATTTTTGATCAAATCATATTTTTTTTAGTGCCCCTAAAAATACTGCTGTGCAGGTTTAAACCGTTGGATTTAGGAAAAAAATCATGCTAAATTCTCTTCCT
>JAOZMV010000132.1 GCA_029934095.1 Desulfuromusa sp.
TCTCAGATGGTGGCTGTGTCAGTGCCGGGGATGTCGCCAAAGCCTTTGGTGGTGGAGCAGATTTTGTCATGCTGGGGGGGATGTTTGCTGGACACGATGAAAGTGGCGGCCAGCTGATAGAACGGGACGGTGAGCAATTTAAACAATTTTATGGGATGAGTTCAGAAACGGCGATGGAACAACATGCGGGCGGTGTGGCTGAGTATCGAGCCTCTGAAGGGAAAACCGTAGAGGTTCCCTATCGAGGTGCAGTCGCAGATACGGTGAAAGATATTCTTGGGGGTGTCCGCTCCACCTGCACTTACGTCGGTGCTTCGGCTCTTAAAGAATTAACCAAACGGACAACTTTCATCCGTGTTCAGGAGCAGGAGAACAGAACTTTTTCCTGACAAAAACCATAGACTAAACCACCCTGCACTTTCAGTGCAGGGTGGTTTAGTCACTATCTGAATTAGTTACTGGACTAATTTATCCAGTCGTTCCAGATCATTGATCACCTTCCACTGCCCTCCTCCCTCTTCAACCCGACGGCTCCATTCTGCCAATCTATCCATATATTCCCGTGGATCGATATTGTCACTACGGAGTTTGGTCACATTTAAGGCAACAACATCAAAACCTTGTAGTGTAAACGGAATATCCCTGATGTAGCCCTCCTTCAGCTCCTCTTTCAGATCAGAAAAGATCAGGATTGTCTTGGTTTGAGAATTCCGTTCGTTCAAAAATTCTGTTGCCTGGAGAATTCCCCCGGTAATATCAGTATATCGACTTGATTTGACCTGTTTCACATACTGGTCAATCTTCTCTTTAAAAATCCTCTTTTGTTGATTTGCCTTACTCGGTCTATCGTCAAAAGTGATTTTAGAGATAATGTCTTTTTCACTGAAACTGGCCGTATCAATGCTGGCCACAACAAAAGTGTCTCCAGAATTCAGTTTGGCCAGCGTATAATTGATAATCTGCTGTGCCTTATTGAGCTCATTGGTATAGGTTCCCGAAGTATCAATCAACAAGTAAATACCCCGATTATAAGCACCACTATCTTGGTCGGATGAGCAGCCTGTTAACAATAGAGAAAGCAGTAACCCACAGAGGAAGATAGCTCTCATGATAGAACCTCCTGGGTTTGGGTCAACGAACTATCATCCCCTTTTTTGACAGTTTTTTTAGTAATGACCTTTCGGGACATCCTTTTTTTTGTCGAAGCCTTGGAGTAATTTTGTTCTTTTGAAGAGTTGCTGTCGAATGCAGTCATGTTCTCAGCAGCAACACCCGTTTCAACACCAATGGAGTTTCTAGCCACTATTGTCCTCTCAACCCACAGGGGTAGAAAAATGACCAGATCATATATATTGACCAGACTCTTTCCACTATAGCGGCTGATATTACCCAGTAACCGTAACAACCCCGCACTCAGATACAAAAACCCAACGAACACAACTCCTAAAACAGTCCGGAGTGAATGGATAAATGATTCCAGGGGAATTGCTACGAATGTTAAGGCAAACGGCAGGACAAAACCCATCCCCATCTGTGCAGCCATGGTGATCCAACGTCCTGACATTTCAACCGGGTTATTTGCGACATCACCTAAAAGTCCTGCAACCAGAGCCGCATCATCCTGCGACAAAAGTTCGCGCATATACGCCAATCCTGACTCAATACTGGCCAAGAGAAAAAGAAACACAAACGAAACAATCACCATACGAAAGCGTACCTTGTCTTCCAGCGCACCAATAACCGGGAAAAGGCGGGTAATACGCAAAGACTCCATTAAGAACAGACCCATGGAGACCTCTACCAAAATAATGACCAGAGCAGCAATATCAGCAACTCTAAATCCCAACATGTGAACTGAACCACCAACCATTTCCTGCATCGGTCTCGCAATTAAATTGAAGTTAATAATCGCACCGCCAATTGCTATCGCAAGCACAAATCCAGAAATAAAGAATTGAGTTAAAGAAGAAGAAGAGAGCTTTTGTTCAACCATATTGCTCCCTTTATTGATCTGCTCAAATTCATCCATATGCCGATCAATTGTGCTGGAGCGCTCTAGTAGATTTTTTATGCAGAGATTAGCCTCACTGAGTCCTTTTTCAATTTGCCGCAGATTCGGAACCATTTTCTTCAACCAGGCATGTCGCTCTTTTGAACTGGTCCGGTATTCGGCAAGAGCCTTCTCCTGACCTTTATCCAAAGTCACTTTGATACTTTTTAAAACCTCGGCAACCATCGAATTATCCGCTGTTGAGATAGTGGCAATGGGCTCCAATGCTTTAGCCCATCCAGGAGGGACTGGAGGAACTTCAGCACTCTTATGATAGTCCTCGTCTATTTCGGTGACCGTTTCGGAGATACTGCGTTGCAAAGCCGGAAATGTGGACAGATCTTTTGTAACCGCCGCGTTGACTCGTTCGAATTCACGTTCAATAATACGCTCACTGGCTACTTTTCCCTCAGCCAGAAGAACCTCTTTATTTCTTACTTTCAGCCGTTTTGCGGCCAAAACAAGTGAAGCCCCCCCCAACCGAAAAGCATGGAATAAAATTCTACTAGCAGAAATGATTGCATCATGCGCAGGTTTTCGTGCCATATAGAACAATGCAGAAATAAGCACAAACCAGAGAAGTAATGAGAGCAACGGTGAATTGGACACAATAAGAAAGCTTGCTGGAATATTCATAATTCAAGTTCTCCTTTTCATTTGAAGTTCCGGCCTCATCGACAACGGCCAGTGCTACAGAATAAAACCGTTGCCAATTTTGAAGCCCTTAAGAATCAGGATGAGCAGCTACCCTTTCGTGAATGAATTGAATAAAAAATGCGCTCATCACCAGTACCGGAAATGAGCGCATCATAAAAAAGACCGGGGTCCTTGGGAAAATGCACTGCATTCTCTTCGGCAACCCGGCTGTCCTGAAATTGAGGACCCGTAGTTTTGCGTCACCAGATTACTCTGGCTTTGCCCTTTCGGAGATAATGACTGTCTTTTTTAAAGTCCCTTTCCTGGCACCTTGATTCCATAAATCAGTGCCATTACAAAACTCACATTAGCCATAAAAAAAACGCCCACTTCATTGCCGAAGTGAGCGTTTTTCAAGCATTATATACAAAAGGCTTGAAGAAGAACTCTGAATCTTCTTCGGCAACCCGGCCGTCCTGAAATTGAGGACCCGTGGCTTTGCGTCACCGGATTGCTCCGGTTTTGCCCTTTCGGTAGATAGCTATTCGCTAAATATTATTTCGACTGAAACTATCCATTTTCAAGAGAAAAGTCAAGCAAACGGATTTGCAGCCAGTTCATGTATAGTCCGACCGCCTCCTAACTGTCTAAAACTCTGATACCCGCTGTTTCAAGCATACTCACCAATTTTATTAAAGGAAGCCCTATCAAGGCATTATAGTCATCGCCTGCCATTTTTTCTATCAATGCAATTCCGAGACCCTCAATTTTAAATGACCCCGCACAATCAAATGGTTTTTCTCGCTGCAGGTAATTATAGATCTGATCATCACTCAGTTTCCTGAAGGTCACTGAAAAAGTTGCATAATCTGTCTGGACAATACCACTGCGACTATCGAGCAGCGCCAAACCAGTATAAAAGCAATGGGTTCGATCAACCATCTGTTTCAACTGTTGAAATGCCACCTCTATATTTCCCGCCTTACCAACAGAGCGACCACGCTGATCAACAAAAAGTTGATCCGAGCCGATAATCAATGCATCGGGGAAACGCTCGGCAAGACTTTGGGCTTTTCCAAGAGCAAGATGACGAACCAACAATGCCGGAGCCACACTTTGATCTGTTTCTTCAACAAAATCAGGCGCTGCAGTGGTGAAGGGTAAACATAACTGGTGCAACAGCTGTTGCCGATAAGGGCTGGTTGAAGCCAGAATAATTTTTCTCATCAATATATCCTTTTTATGGCTCAACCCGGGTTATTACGAAAGAGGTCAAGCCGCCAGATTATGATCCGGACAACATTCAACAGGGTCAGTTTTTTGCCAAACAGGTGATGGATTGTAATTTCCAATATTCCCTATTCCGGGTATAAGAGTTTTAACTTCCGCTAACATTTGTTGTAACAGCAGAGACTCATCAACCGCAGCGGAAAAAGATTCCACCTCACCCGTCTCGGTCCACACCGGAAGAATCTGGGCAGACTCAGCAGCCCCCAGAAAAACTTCACCCCAGAGTTCACGCGATCCATCACCAAGCAAACCACGAACCACTCCAGAGGTTACATCTCCACAACATTGCAAGTTGATATCACGGATTTCAAAATAGATGCTGCATTCTGCTGTTCCACTTGCCGGGGATAACCAGATCATCATTTCCTCCTTTGGAAAAGTTAGGTTATCTCCAATCTTACACAGCCACATGACAGAATAAGTCACATCCACTCGTATAGCGCTTATTGAAAGTCTAAAGCCTCTCGCAATCCAGAAAGAAATTTCTCTCTCAGAGACTCAGGGCCGACAACCCGAACATAGGGGACAAAGGAATAAAGCCAGGCAAGAATTTCCTTATCACCGCTGGCGTTGAAACGTAAAACCAGCGAACCATCTTTTTTTTCTTCGATCTGTTGCTCTGGATGCCAGATCCGCTCCCGTATCAGATGTGCCACCTCTTTATCAAATAACAGCTCAAGTCGCCGCAGCTCCCCGTCATCAATCAAACCAAAAGCTGTCCCCGTCAGCATCTCGGGATGGTAATCTTCGGGAACTTCAAAACGTTCCGGATGCACCTCCACCTTTTTAATCCGTTCAACAGCAAACAGTCTGAGATCCTTGCGATTATGAGCATAACCGCCGATATAAAGACCATTTTTAAAAAATAGCAG
>JAOZMV010000133.1:0-3482 GCA_029934095.1 Desulfuromusa sp.
GGTTTAAGCAATCCGCCACAGTCGGGGCAACTTGGTGGCATACTGGAAAACAACTCAGGTTGAAATTTCAAAGTTTGCTGACAGGAGAGACAGGTCAGGCGGCGGCTGGTGCCGTGAAACTCGATCACGTCCTGACTACCAGCCTCTTGGTGCAGATTGTCAATATTCTGGGTGATTATACCGTGCAGTATTTCGGCTGTTTCCAGTCGTGCCAAAGCGTCATGAGCCGGGTTTGGTTGGGCTGCGCCAAAAAAATCATAAAATATTTCTTTGATCACCTGCCAGGAATCATCCGGGTGACGCTGAAAATACGATAAATCCAACACCTGAGGATCATAGCGGCTCCAAAGGCCATCTGGCCCGCGAAAAGGGGGAATCCCACTTTCAACAGAGATACCCGCACCGGTAAACGCAATCAGGCGCCGGCCATCTTTGATTTTTTGAGCAGCTTGACCTATGAGTACTTTGTCCATAATGAAGATGCCCTCCAAGCTTAACAATCCACTAATCAGCAGCTTGTTTTTATCACAATATATTGCAGCTACATAATTATATATTGGTTTACATATTGGACCCAGACGCGCTATTTACAGTTTCAGACTTAAGTTGCAGTTTCATAAATGGGATATATGTAAAATATTCAACCCCCCAGCCTTCAGGTAAAAAGACGACCAATATGATTCAACTTCATTTGACCAAAAAGTTCCATGAAGATCTGACCAAAGCCGGATGTGCTATGCCGGAAGCGGATAACAAAGATGAAGGGTGGCACTGGTACGCCCATAGAATCACCCTGATGAGAAAAAAATGTGTCATTGTCATGGATGAAGAGTGTCGCTATGCGTTGATTTTTTTCGGCTTGAAAAAGTCGGACTTTGCCCACTTTGAACAGGTTCTGGTCAGTCGGATTACTGCCGAAGCCAGTTGGATGTGTGACCTCCCAAACCCGGGGGCGAATGAAATGTTGCTGGAAAAAGTTCGGCAGAAATGTACGGGAGTATTTTTTGACCGGAAATCAAACCGCAGTGTTCAAGCTCATATCAGACAAGTTGCACTGGAGATAGAATACTTTGTCCATTTCCAGGCAGAAAGATTACCCGAATTAGCTGAAGAGGAGTTTGGCCTGGGATTGAAAATCAATGATACCTATAGAAAGCGGCAGCAAGACAAGGATTATTTTGTGCCGATAAAGCGCTGGCGTGAATCGTTACTGGCTCTTATTTCTGCACAGAGTGGCGCAAAAATTTACAATCTGGATGATTTTAGAAAAAATGAGATCACTTGAGTATTGAGTGGTTCCTGCGCACCCGGCAACAACAAGCCATCGGGGCATTCTATTCAAGGATAGATTTCACTCCAACTGAGAGATGACGTTCTCAACAACTCTTCACTCTTATCAGGATGGCTGAGAAGATAGCGCACCAATCCGCACAGTTGAAAACTTCTGCCATCCAGCCCGGCTCGGTTCAAACCCTCAGCAACGCCCAAGAACAAGGTTTTGTACAGTTGCAGCTGGAACTGATGCATCATGACCGGTTGTGTCTCTCCAAAAACCTGTTCGGTGACTGCCGCCCGACACAGTTCAACATCGGTTGAACTGATGCTGCGGCAAAATAACGGGCGAACCGGGTAAATAATACAACAACCTTGATCATCCAGAAATGCACATTTCCGCCGTAACATCAGCCGCTCTTCATCATCCAGTCCACGCACAGCACGCCAGAGGTTATCCAACCGTGAAACTATTCTTTCCAAATCGGCTGAATTGAGTTGCTGCAAAAACCGGAGGATGGAAATCCCTTCCAGCAAGGTAATTGAGACATTCACCACACAGCAGGATTGGCACCCCGGAGCACAAGCGAGCAAACTGCGGTCACCATCCGGGTGCTTCGCAATCAGGGTTTCGGCAGCAGATTGAAGCGCATCTAATTCCACCAAAAGCTGAGGGACATCAGCTTCAGCGGTTGCTGGCAGAACAAAACGTTTTTCTGTTTCCAATTGAAATTGAGCAAAGTCAAAGTTTCCCATCAACCGGTTCTCCCGTATTCAATTCTCTCATATTCACGAAATCGATTATTTCTTTTCTCACCGTTGCTTGTCGATTCTATATCCCTCTGTTATCGTACTGCTAACGTTTTTTTCATCTCTATCATTTCAAGGATTATCATGACACCCGTCACTGATCAATTGTGGATATTTCTGGCAGCAACGCTAACTATTGGTTTTGCATCGGGTTGGGTCATTGCGCGTTTGCAGGCAAACCAACAGCGACAGCAACAGTTGAGTCAAGAACAGTTGGAGCGGGAAAAACTACTCCAGCAGGTTGCCCGATTTGAAGCTCAGCTTGAAGCAGAGCAGCTTAACAACAAAGAAAAGTTACAGTTTCTGGAGGAACATCGTCAGCAACTGGAAACTAATTTCCAGGCACTTTCCGCCCGGGCTCTGGCTGCAAATAATCAGAGTTTTCTCGATCTGGCAAAGTCGACACTGGGATCTTTTCAACAACAGGCTCAAGGAGATCTGGAAAATCGACAGCAGGCGATCAACCAGCTGGTTCAACCGTTACAGGAATCGTTACATAAAGTTGATCACAAAATTGAACAATTGGAGCAAAAACGGAGTGGTGCCTATGCCCGCCTTGATGAACAATTAAAATCCCTCCTCAGCAGTCAGGTCAAACTGGAATCAGAAACCGGCAATCTGGTCCGGGCCTTGCGCACTCCGGCAGTGCGTGGTCGTTGGGGGGAGATTCAACTGCGCAAGGTGGTAGAAATGGCCGGGATGGTGAATTACTGTGACTTTGTAGAGCAGGAAACCGCCGATGGCGGCCGCTTGCGTCCCGACATGATCATCAAACTTCCCAACGGTCGCAATATCGTCGTCGATTCCAAAGCACCGTTACAGGCCTATCTGGAATCTCTGGAAGCAACGGATGACACCCAGAGAGCCAGCCACCTTGCCCATCATGCCCGACAGATTCATGATCACCTGAAAAAATTATCCGCAAAAAACTACTGGGAACAATTTCAACCAACTCCGGAATTCGTGGTCCTCTTTCTACCGGGAGAAACCTTTTTTTCTGCGGCATTGGCACAAGATCCGGGCCTGATTGAGGCGGGTGTTGACCAGAAAGTTCTGCTTGCCACGCCGACAACCCTGATTGCCCTGCTCCGTTCAGTCGCCTATGGCTGGCGTCAGGAGCAGTTGACTGAAAATGCCGAGGCAATCAGTCGCCTCGGGCGAGAAATCTACGATCGTCTCGCCACCCTCAATCAATATTTTGTACAGATGGGAAAAAACCTGGAACGCGCGGTGGACAGTTACAACAAAGGGATGGCTTCCCTTGATAGTCGGGTCCTGGTTTCAGCGCGTAAATTTAAAGATCTAGGCGTTGGTAGCAGTAAAGAGATTGAACCCCTGGAACAGATCGACAAGTTACCGCGCTCCCCTCAGTTTCCCGAATCTGGTTCGTAGCGACGAGA
>JAOZMV010000133.1:3582-4822 GCA_029934095.1 Desulfuromusa sp.
ACCAAATTTGAACATAATCTCCCGGAGGAACAAAATGAAGATCCGTACTTTGCTCATTCTACTCTGCAGCACTCTTTTACTCAGCGGCTGTGGCTACAATCAAATTCAAAAAAATGAAGAGGCGGTTTTTTCTGCTTGGGCTGATGTCGAGGCAACCTATCAGCGCCGCGCCGACTTGATTCCAAATCTGGTTTCGACGGTAAAAGCCTATGCCGCTCACGAAAAAAGTACTCTGACCGAAGTAACCAACGCGCGTGCCAAAGTGGGACAGATGAACATTTCAGCTGACAAACTGGGAGATCCCGCTGCGATGCAGCAGTTTCAACAGGCACAGGGGAAACTTTCCGGTGCACTATCCCGCTTGCTGGTAGTTGTCGAGCGCTATCCTGACCTGAAAGCCAGTGAAAATTTTCGTGATTTACAGCATCAACTTGAAGGGACAGAGAACCGCATCAATGTATCTCGACAGCGCTACAATGCGGCGGTCAAAACATTTAATACCTCGATTCGAACCTTTCCCAACAACTTGACCAATAAATTCATGCTCCACCTTGAGCGCAAGGAAGCATTCAAGGCTGATGCCGGAGCGGCAACAGCTCCAAAGGTGACGTTCTAATGCGTCAGACACTGGTTTCTCTATTTATCCTGCTCCTGTTCTGCTCTCCCGCAGCAGCGCTGGATGTCCCTAAAGCAACGGGTTATGTCAACGATAACGCTGGGATTCTGTCACCAACAGTCAGATTAAAACTGGAACAGTTTCTGGAGAATTTTGAAGGAAGTGATTCAACCCAGATCACCCTGTTGACGATTCCGACACTGGATGGTGAACCCCTCGGTGATTATTCTCTGAAAGTCTTTGAAACCTGGAAACTTGGTCAAGAAGGGAAAGATAATGGTGCTCTCCTGCTGGTTGCCAAGGCTGAGAAAAAAATCAGGATAGAGGTTGGCTATGGGCTGGAAGGTCGTTTAACTGACCTGTTAGCTGGGCGAATTATTGATAATGAGATTTCGCCAAAATTCAAACAGGGAGATTTTGATGGTGGAATCGTTGCCGGAATTGTCGGCATAGCACAAGTGGTGCGCGGTGAATATACCGGAACCGGAAAAACCAGCCAGAAAAAGAAAAAAAGCAGCCCCTTCGGACTGCTGTTCCGGTTCTTGTTTCTGGGACCGTTACTCGGTCGGGTTGGTGGTCGCCGCGGTGGTCGCCGCGGTGGAGGAATTTTCTTCGTTGGCCCCT
>JAOZMV010000134.1 GCA_029934095.1 Desulfuromusa sp.
ACAGCCGCCAGGAGAATGTCGAACTATCCATGATCCGGCTGTTTGGCCCAAATTTTCGCTTCGACTCGTACAGTCCGACATCCTCCTAGAAACTTTACATAACTTTACCTGATTTTCACACCTCTTAACCCCCACTTCAGATTCTTTGCGTTATAGTCGAGTCATCAAACAACGAAAACAATCATCACAACCTTAAAGGAGAAACATCATGAAAAAAACAGTTATTATTCCAACATTACTGATCAGCGTCCTCTTAGTTGGTGGAACAGCCTTTGCGTGGCCCGGAAGTCAGGGAAAAAGAAACTGTGATAATTTTCACGGACAAAGAGGTCAAGGAATGACTCAGGAACAACACCAGGAGCGGATGGGCGACCGACTTGAAAAAATGGGCGTCATTCTTGACCTGACCAGCCAACAACAGGAACAACTGAAAGGGTTACTTGACCAACAATGGCAGGATCGCCAATCAATGCGGACGAAGATGCAAGCCAGCCGAGAAGATTTACACGAAGACAAACAAGGTAAAGAATTCAACGAATCCGAGTTTCGGGCCAAAGCACAAAAGCATGCTGATCTGCAAACCGAAATGATGGTTCAACGGGCGAAAACAAGGCAGCAGTTTCTGGCAGCCCTGACACCCGAGCAACAGCAGAAAGCTGAAAAACTCCGCGGCATGGGTGGTGAAGGTTTCTTCGGCAAGCATGATGGAAACCGTAATGGTGAAGGATACGGCAACCGTGGTGGCGATCGTAATTGCGATGGTCATGGCAAGCGGGGCGGCAAAGGTTCAGGAGCACGTTACAACAACTGATTGCCGCCAACTCCCGGATAGATAAAAAAGCGAACCTCTAATTTGGGGTTCGTTTTTTTTGTAATGCCCCTGATATGCTGAAGCTCAATCAAACCAGCCATTCCTAAAATGATTTCTAGCTTGGCCTGCCTGCAATATGCTATAAAAATCAGCAATTCCTGCCTATACTCAAATTATTAATATATGTGCGTCCCTGATTTCAAACCTTTGATCCAGGAGAGTTTGCCATGAATTTGCCGGAACGGGTTTCGACAGGTTTTGTCGAGCTGGATAATATTCTTGACGGGTTGCGAATTGGCGATAATGTGGTTCTCAAAGTGGAATCGATTGAGAACTATCAGTACTTTGTCGGCCCCTTTGTTGATCAGGCATTGCGGGACGGCCGGCAAATTAATTATATGCGTTTCGGCGACCATCTGCCGCTGCTTGGTGAAACACCACAGATCAAAGTTCATCAACTCGATTCCCGCCTGGGATTCGAATCGTTTGCCAGCAGCGTCTACAACATTGCCACTGAGCAAGGTCCCGGGGCCTTTTATGTTTTTGATTGCCTCTCCGATCTTCTCTCCGCCTGGACGACAGATCACATGGTTGGAAACTTTTTCCAGGTGACCTGCCCCTACCTGTTTGAATTGGATACGGTCGCTTATTTTGCGGTCATCCGCGATCATCATTCATTTAGAACCATTGAGCAAATTCGTAATACAACCCAAGTGTTGATCGATGTATTCAACCACCATGATCATTTTCATATTCAACCATTAAAGGTCTGGCAACGCCGTTCTCCAACCATGTTTCTCCCCCATCATAAAAAAGGTGAAAAATTTATCCCGCTGACCAACAGCTTTGAATCGACCCGCCTCTACAGCTCCCTGGCAGCACGGACCAGAGATTCATCCCGGCGACAGATTGACCATTGGCATCGACTTTTCATCGAAGCGGAAGATCTGTGCACAGAGACTTCAACGAAAGCTGAGCATGACAATATGGTGCGCCATATCTGTCGGCACATGATCGCCCGGGAAGAGCGGATGCTGACTCTGGCAAGGAAATATTTCTCCCTGCAGGAATTGCTTGAAATTAAATCACGGGTGATCGGTACCGGATTCATCGGCGGCAAAGCCGTCGGGATGCTGCTGGCACACAATATTTTACGTCAGGATGAATCTTTTGACTGGAATAATCATCTTGAGCATCATGATTCTCACTACGTCGGATCCAATGTTTATTATTCATACATTGTCCATAACGGCCTGTGGCGACTGTTCATGCAGCAGAAGACTGAAGAGGGTTATTTTTCTGCAGCAGCTGAATTAAGAGGAAAAATGCTCAAAGGGTCTTTCCCCGATAAAATCCGTGAGGGATTTCAACAGCTACTTGAATATTATGGACAGTATCCGATCATTGTCCGTTCCAGTTCTTTGCTGGAAGATGGTTTTGGGAATGCCTTTGCTGGCAAATATGACAGTTTTTTCTGTGTCAATCAGGGCAACCCGGAAGAACGACTGGAGCAGCTGGAAAACGCAATTCGCAAAATTTTTGCCAGTGCTATGAGTGAAGATGCCCTGACCTATCGCTTACAGCGGGGGCTTGATCAACAAGATGAGCAGATGGCCTTACTGGTGCAGCGGGTCTCGGGAGCCTATCGAAAACATTACTATATGCCAGAACTGGCTGGTGTCGGGGTTTCCTATAATACCTTTGTCTGGGACAAGGAGATGGATCCACAGGCAGGGATGTTGCGGCTTGTGGTCGGACTTGGAACCAGGGCTGTTGATCGGGCCGAAATTGATTACCCCCGGGTTGTTGCTCTTGATTCCCCCAGAATGCGGCAGCATAAGGGCTTCGAGGATGTCCGTAAATTTTCCCAACGGGATATCGATCTGCTGAATGTGAATGAAAATTGTCTGGAAACTGTTTCTTTGCTTAAATTGACTCAAGAAGACATCAATATCCCGTGGCAATTCTATGCCGTCAAAGATTATGAAACCATGGAGCTTCTCGAACGGCGCGGGAAAAAAGGTCAAAATATCTGGCGTTTAACTTTTGATGATTTTCTTGAAAAAACAGATTTTACAGCGATCATGCAACGTCTGTTGAAGACCATCGAAACGGCCTATGATTACCCGGTTGATGTAGAATTTACCGCGAATTTTACCTCTGACAGGATCGTTAAAATTGATGTTGTTCAATGTCGTCCCCTGCAGACCAAGGGTTCCAAAACACACTTGGAGATACCTCAGAATGTTCCAGACGAAAATCTATTTTTTCGATCTGCAGGGAACTTTATGGGGGGTAATATTTCACAGGACATTGAATGGATTATCTGGGTTGAGCCGGCTGAATATCTACGTTTGCCGTTGGTTGAAAAATATGAGATCGCACGGATGATCGGGCTGCTGAATAAGCGGATTGCCAATCAGGAAAATAGTCAAACCATGCTGTTGGGGCCTGGTCGCTGGGGGACAACTACGCCTTCACTAGGGGTGCCGATCAGTTTTTCTGAGATCAGTAATTTGAGTGTTTTGGTCGAGGTTGCCTTTACGTCAGGAGACCTTATGCCGGAACTTTCCTTTGGGTCGCACTTTTTTCAGGATCTGGTTGAAGCAGATATCTTCTATCTTGCATTGTTCCCGGACAACAAAAATTGCTTCCTCAATGAACCATGGTTGCAGAATTGTCACAATGCTCTGAGTGGCTTGTTGCCTTCATATAGTCGTTACAAAAAAGTGGTCAAAGTTTATCGTGCGCCCAAGCCCGGAGTAAAGTTGATGGCAGATGTTGTGTCACAGGAGTTGATTTGCTGTATAAATTGACTTTCTCCATATAGCACCACCAAAAAGCCCCCGGTTTATGGCCGGGGGCTTTTTTTGTGCGGTTTTATTGCTGTCGATCAGACGACGCCCATAGCGAGCATGGCACGGGAAACCTTGATGAAGCCGGCGATATTTGCACCGACCACATAGTTGCCGGGTGAACCGTACTCTTCCGCTGTTTCATAGCAGTCTCTATGGATATTCTGCATGATAATCCGCAAGCGATTCTCAGCGTATTCAAAATCCCAGGAATCACGAATGGCATTCTGCTGCATGTCCAGAGCCGAAGTGGCAACGCCGCCGGCATTGGCTGCTTTGCCGGGACCGTAAGCGATACCAGCATCTTGAAAAACTTTGACCCCTTCTGGTGTGGTCGGCATGTTTGCCCCTTCACCAACGGCAATACAGCCATTTTTGACCAGCATGGCAGCATCCTTGCCATTGATCTCGTTCTGGGTTGCCGAAGGCATGGCCACCTGACAGGGAACTTCCCATATATTGCCACCAGCGATGTACTTGGCACTCTTGCGCTCTTCAGCATAGGCGCTGATCCGACGGCGTTCAATTTCTTTGATTTGTTGAACCAACTCCAGATCAATCCCTTTTTCATCATAGATATAACCACCAGAGTCGGAACAGGCAACAACCTTACCGCCGAGTTGATGGATCTTTTCAATCGTGTAGATAGCAACATTTCCGGAGCCCGAGACAACACAGGTTTTGCCATCAAAAGAGTCGTTGCGAACCTTGAGCATTTCATCGACAAAAAAGGCCGCACCATAACCGGTTGCTTCAGTGCGAACCAATGATCCGCCCCAGTTGAGCCCCTTACCGGTCAATACGCCAGCTTCCCAGCGATTGGTGATCCGTTTGTAGGTACCGAACATAAAGCCGATTTCACGGCCACCAACACCGATATCACCGGCGGGGACATCGGTATGCTCGCCGATGTGACGGTAGAGTTCCATCATGAAGCTCTGGCAGAAACGCATGATATCGCCGTCAGTCTTCCCCTTGGGATCAAAATCGGATCCACCTTTACCGCCGCCGATTGGCAGACCGGTCAGAGCATTTTTGAAGATCTGTTCAAAGCCGAGGAATTTAACGATGCCGAGATAGACGGAAGGATGGAAACGCAAACCACCTTTGTAGGGTCCAAGAGCGCTGTTGAATTCAA
>JAOZMV010000135.1 GCA_029934095.1 Desulfuromusa sp.
TTAACGAAAGGAGGAGAGTAGATGAACAGGACAGAAAAAGAACAGATTGTTCAGGAACTGGCACAACGCCTGATAGATACTCAGGCAATCTTTCTGGCTGATTACCGTGGTATTAACGTTGATCAGGCTACCCAGCTACGACGTGAACTGACTCAGGCTGGAGTTGAATATCGGGTTGTTAAAAACAACTTGTTGAAACTGGCAGCCCAAGGGACACCTTCTGAGGACCTGCAGTCTTATTGCACCGGTCCGACTGCAATTGCATTGTCAGGCACCGATCCGGTTGCTCCTGCCAAAATTCTCAGTAAATTTGCCAAGGAAATCGATGCATTTGAACTGAAGGCTGGAGTTCTCAGCGGTAAGCTGATGTCAGTTGCAGAAATCAGTGCTTTAGCAGAGTTGCCTAGTCGCGAAGAGTTGCTGGCTCATGCATTGAGGACTATGAACGCCCCGGTCACTAATTTTGTTGGAACTCTGGCTGCAATACCGCGCTCACTGGTTCAGGTGTTGAATGCTATTGGTGAGAATAAAGCTGCGTAAATAAGAATTCACTAAGTTAAATACATATATTTCGGAGGAAAAAATGGCTGCAATTACTAAAGAACAAGTTGTTGAATTTATTGAGAACATGACTGTATTGGAAATGTCTGAGTTTGTGAAAGAACTTGAAGACAAGTTTGGTGTTTCCGCCGCTGCGCCAGTTGCTGTTGCTGCAGCTCCCGCTGCTGGTGAAGGTGCTGCTGCTGAAGAGCAGACTGAGTTTGATGTTATTTTGACCAGTTATGGCGAGAAAAAAATTAATGTTATTAAGGCTGTTCGCTCTATTACCGGCCTTGGATTGAAAGAGGCTAAAGAGTTGGTTGACGGTGCCCCCGGTACTGTTAAAGAGGCTGCTTCCAAGGATGAGGCTGCTGATATTCAGAAGCAACTCGAGGAAGCTGGCGCCAGCGTGGAGTTGAAGTAGTCAGTTTTACCTCTTAGCATGTTCTTAGCCGAGGTCGCCTGGTGCGGCCTTGGCTATTGTCGTTGTCAGCTCGGCAAGTTGCCGCAGTGGATCTGTATCCAGATCCACATTGGTGTTTTCCGGGCCTTTAATTGTTACCCGTGAACCGACCCCCAAAGGAGAAACCATGGCGTATTCGTTTGCGAATAATCCGCTCCTCAGGAAGCATTTTGCAAAGGTTACGAATATTATTGATATTCCAAACCTTATTGATATTCAAAAAACTTCTTATAAGAGATTTTTACAGGCGGAGCTGCCTTCCCCTGAGCGTAAACAGCGTGGGCTTGAGTCGGTTTTTCGGTCTGTTTTTCCAATCCACGATTTTAGCGACACCTGTTCTATGGAGTATGTCTCCTATAGTTTAGGGGCGCCAAAGTATGATGAAGAGGAATGTCATCAGCGTGGTATGACTTACGCCGCTCCAATAAAAGTCAAGGTGCGGCTGGTGACCTGGGATGTCGATAAAGATGCCGGTACCCAGTCAATTCGTGACATCAAGGAGCAGGAAGTCTATTTTGGTGAAATTCCATTGATGACAGAGAACGGCACATTCATCATCAATGGGACAGAGCGGGTTATTGTCAGCCAGTTACATCGTTCACCGGGGGTTTTCTTTTCCCATGATAAGGGCAAAACCCATTCCAGCGGAAAAATACTCTTTAGTGCCCGGGTCATCCCCTATCGGGGTTCCTGGCTCGATTTTGATTTTGATCATAAGGATTTACTCTGGGTTCGTATCGATCGTCGGCGCAAACTTCCGGCAACTGTATTGCTGAAAGCTCTCGGCTATACAACCGAAGAACTCCTCAAATATTACTATGATTTCGAAGAGATTTCCTGGGATGGTAAGAAATACACAAAAAAGGTCAATTTTGACCTTTTAACAGGCAAGCGTGCCAGTTCAGATGTCCTCTCTGCTGCAGGTGAGGTGCTGGTCAAGGAAAATCGTAAATTTACTCGCGCAGCGATCCGTAAGCTCAATGATGAGGGAATCGAATCAATTCCGATTACTGCGGAGGACCTGGTTGGTCAGGTTGTCAGCTGTGATATCGTTGATGAGACAACCGGTGAAGTACTCCTTGAGTGTAATGGTGAGCTGACGGAGGCAAAACTTGAGGAATTGAGAGAGAAAGGGATTAATAATTTCTCTACTCTGTTCATTGACCATCTCTATGTCGGTTCGTATCTGAGTGATACCTTAAGGGTTGACAAAGTTGAGACGGCAGATGATGCAATTATCGAGATTTTCCGTCGTCTTCGCCCGGGTGATCCGCCAACGATCAGGACTGCTACGACCCTGTTTGAAAGTCTGTTTTTCAATGCTGATCGATATGATATCTCTGCGGTTGGTCGTTTAAAGCTCAACCATAAGCTCGGGGTTGATAGCCCCTTGGAGCTCTCGACTCTGACTAAAGAAGATGTTCTCAGTGTTGTTCGTTATCTCGTTGGCCTCCGTGATGGCAAGGGAACTGTTGATGATATTGATCATCTCGGGAACCGTCGTGTCCGGGCAGTTGGTGAATTACTAGAGAATCAGTATCGTGTCGGTCTGGTGCGGATGGAGCGGGCGATCAAAGAGCGCATGAGCCTGCAGGATGTTGATAGCTTAATGCCGCACGATTTAATTAACTCTAAGCCAGTTTCTGCGGTTGTTAAAGAATTTTTTGGTTCCTCTCAGCTCTCCCAGTTTATGGATCAGACTAACCCCCTTTCTGAGGTGACCCACAAGCGCCGCTTGTCGGCTTTGGGACCGGGTGGTTTAACCCGCGAGCGGGCTGGTTTTGAGGTGCGGGATGTTCACCCGACTCATTATGGTCGTGTTTGCCCGATTGAGACTCCTGAGGGGCCGAATATTGGTTTGATTGCCTCATTGTCAACCTACGCTCGGATTAATGAGTATGGATTTGTTGAAACCCCTTATCGAATTGTTAAAGATGGTCAGGTAGGGTCTGAGATAAAATATTTTTCGGCGCTAGAAGAAGAAGGGCATGCGATCGCCCAGGCAAATGCACCGATTGATGACGATGGTATCTTTATTAATGATCTGGTTAATGTCCGTCAAGCCGGTGAGTTCTTGCTCTTGTCGCCGGATCAGATTGACTTGATGGATGTTTCGCCAAAACAGATTGTTTCAGTCGCCGCAGCTTTGATCCCGTTCCTGGAAAATGATGATGCTAACCGGGCTCTGATGGGTTCCAATATGCAACGTCAGGCTGTGCCATTGTTACGCACCGATGCTCCTCTAGTCGGTACCGGTATGGAGCGGATTGTTGCCCATGATTCGGGGAACTCAGTTATTGCTCGACACAGTGGTGTCGTAGAGAGTGTTGATGCTGATCGAATAGTTATCCAGATAGACGATAACGATATCGATGACACTGGTGCTGGTGTCGATATTTACAATCTGCACAAATTCAGCCGCTCTAACCAGAATACCTGTATTAACCAAAAGCCAATTGTTAAAACTGGGGATCAGGTTATCCGTGGTGAGGTTATTGCTGATGGTCCATCCACTCAGTGGGGTGAATTGGCTCTTGGTCAGAATGTTCTGGTCGCATTCATGCCGTGGCATGGATATAACTTTGAAGATTCAATCCTGATTTCAGAAAAAATTGTACAGGACGATCGTTACACCTCAATCCATATTGAGGAATTTGAGTGTGTCGCACGTGATACTAAGCTTGGTAAGGAAGAGATTACCGATGATATTCCCAATCTTGGAGAAGATGCGTTAAGTGATCTGGATGAATCTGGAATAATCCGTATCGGGGCAAGTGTTAAATCGGGAGATATTTTAGTTGGAAAAATTACCCCCAAAGGGGAAACCCAACTCTCTCCTGAGGAAAAATTGCTGCGTGCTATTTTTGGTGAAAAAGCTGGCGATGTCAGAGACACTTCATTGCGGGTTCCACCGGGTGAGGAGGGTGTCATTATCGGCGCTCGGGTCTTCTCCCGCAAGGGCTTTGATAAAGATGCCCGGACTGAGCAGATTGAAGCACGGGAAATTGAGAAACTGCTGAAGGATCGGGAAGATGAGATCCGTATTCTGCGAAAATCGACCCGTAACAAGATCGGAACATTGCTGGTTGGATCGACTGCTGCGGTTGGAATTGAAGATGAAGCAGGTAATGTTCTGCTGCCAATGCGGCGTAAAATCACTGCAGATGCCCTCAGCCAAGTTCCTTTTGGCCGGATTCAAGAAATCTCGGTGACCGGTAGTAATGACACCGAAGAAAAAATAAGTAACCTTTTGGCCCGACTGACAGAGCGTGAGCAACTGGTTACCGCTGTTTTTGATGACAAAATCGACAAGTGCAAACGTGGCGATGATCTCCCTCCGGGTGTCATCAAAATGGTTAAGGTTTATATTGCTATAAAACGTCGGTTGCAGGTTGGTGATAAAATGGCTGGCCGGCATGGTAATAAAGGTGTTTTGTCCAGAATTCTTCCGCAGGAAGATATGCCTTATATGGAAGATGGCACCCCGGTTGAGATTGTTCTTAACCCTCTCGGTGTTCCGTCACGGATGAACGTTGGGCAGATTCTTGAAACTCACCTTGGCTTGGCTGCTCGCGGCCTTGGTAATCAAATCAGAACAGTTCTTGAAGAACAATATAGTGAAAAAGCTCTCAAAAAGCAGATCAAAGAGGCTTATAACGATAAAGAGCTCGATCACTTTATTGATGCCTTGGGTGAAGCGGACCTTAAGGTGTTAGCCCGACGGCTGTTTCAGGGAGTACCGATGGCCTCTCCGGTTTTTGAGGGTGTCAGTGAAAA